>JAOUEK010000189.1 GCA_029858755.1 Thermoleophilia bacterium | reverse complement strand
GAGGCACACGTCGGCGGTCGTCGCGCGAGCGACGGCCACGAGGTCGGCCGGGCTGACCCGGGCCGACCGGTCGTGGGCGCCGGCCTCGAGCAGGACGTGGTCGCGCGCCGCCAGCCGCGTGTCGACGACGACGGCGTCCTCGCGCCCCCCGATCGGCGGGACGGCGCCGAGCTCGAACTCGGGGTAGTCGCGTGCGAGGTCGTCCTCGGTGAGCAGGTGCACCTCCTTGCCGCCACTCAGCAGCTCGCGCAGCTTGTGCATGTCGATCCGCTCGGAGCCGGGCACGACCACCCGCACGTTCCCCTCGCCCGTCGTCACGACGACGGTCTTCGCGACCTCGTGCGGCGGCACGTCCAACGCCGCCGCCTCCGCCGCCGCCGTCTCCGTCCGCTCGTGGCCGAGCAGCTCGTAGCCGACGCCGGCCTCGTCGAGCACGCGGGCCAGCACCGCCTCCCTCCGCGTCGCGTTCATCGAGCACCTCCTTCGAGAGCTACGAACAGGATCGCGCAGCCGGGCTCACGGCGCATCGGGAGAAAGGACGGATCCCTTCAGCTGCGCCGCGGAGGGCCGGAGACGCGCCGGATGGCGAGCAGCTCGGGCACCGCGTGGTCGACCTGGAGCGTGGTGTGCGCGATGCCGAAGCGGTCGGCCAGGAGCGCCTCGAGCTCGCGCCGGCGGGCGTGGCAGTCCTCTTCGCGCGCGACGAGGACGTGCGCCGAGAGCGACACGAAGCCGGAGGTGATCGTCCACACGTGGAGGTCGTGGACGTCGACGACGCCGGGCGCCGAGCCGAGCGCCCGCTCCAGCTCCTCGACGTCGATGCCGCTGGGAGCCGACTCGAGCAGCACGTCGGTCGACTCCCTGACGATGCCCCACGCGCTCAGCCCGATCAGCGCGGCGATCACGAGCGAGACGAGCGCGTCCGCTGCGACCCATCCCGTGGTCAGGATCACCACCGCCGCGACGATCACCCCGACCGAGCCGAGCAGGTCGGCGAGCACATGGCGGTATGCCGCCTCGACGTTGAGCGTGCCCCGCCCGGAGCGGGCGAGCACCCCTGCGGCGGTCACGTTGACGGCCAGGCCGCCTAGCGCGACCACCAGCATCCAGCCGCCGAGGATCTCGGGCTCGTCGCCCAGGCGCTGGATCGCCGCGACGGAGATCCAGGCGGCGATGGCCACCAGCGCGACGCCGTTCACGAACGCAGCGATGATCTCCGCGCGCCGCCAGCCGAAGCTCCGCTGCGGCGTGGCCGGCCTGCGGGCGAGTCGCATCGCCCCGAGGGCGAGGCCGGCGGAGAGGACGTCCGAGAGCATGTGGCCGGCGTCGGCGAGCAGGGCGAGGCTGTCTGTCAGCAGCCCGGCGACCACCTCCGCCGCCATGAACGCCGCCGTGAGCGTGAGCACGACGAGAAGCGCGCGCTCCCCCGCGGCACGGTGGTCGTGGGCGTGACCGTGGTGCGCGCTCACACCGAGGGAGGATAGGCGCCGTACTGGCGCGCGCCGCCGTCAGGCGAGGCCGAAGGTCGCGGCGACCAGGTATGCGTTGAGCGTGACGATGATCCCTGCCACGACGGCGGCCGCCCCCGTCGTCACGCGCCGGTTGACGAGCGCGCCCATCAGCTGCCGGTTCCGGCAGAAGAGGAGCAACGGGACGAGCGCAAAGGGGATCCCGAACGAGAGCACGACCTGGCTGAGCACGAGCGAGCGCGACGGGTCGAGCCCGACGGCGATCAGGATCAGGGCGGGCAGCATCGTGACCACGCGCCGCAGGAAGAGCGGGATCTGCCGCCGGATGAACCCCTGCATCACGATCTGGCCGGCGAGCGTGCCGACGCTCGACGAGGAGAGGCCCGAGGCGAGCAGCGCGACGCCGAAGAGAATCGCCGCCGCGGAGCCGACGTACTGGTCGAGCCCGTCGAAGACCTCGCCGAGATCGTCGCCGATCGCCTCCAGCCCGCGCGTGTGGAACACGGCGGCCGCGGTGACCAGCATGCTCATGTTGATCAGCCCGGCCAGGCCCATGGCGATCACCACGTCGATCAGCTCGAAGCGGTAGATGCGACGCTTCGCGGCCTCGCTCGCTCCGACGAGACGGTGCTGCGTGAGCGCAGAGTGGAGGTAGATCACGTGCGGCATCACGGTCGCTCCGAGGATGCCCACGGCGAGCAACACGCTCTCGCTGCCGGAGAATCCCGGCACGAGCAGCCCGCGCAGGATCCCGCCGGGCGCCGGCTCGGCGACGATCACCTGGAACCCGAAGGCGATCACGATCACGCCGATCAGCGCAGCGATCACCGCCTCGAGCCGCCGGAAGCCGCGGGTCTGAAGGGCGAGGATCGCGAACGCCGCGATCCCGGTGAGCAGCGCAGCGGGGAACAGTTCGATGCCGAACAGGAGGTTGAGCCCGATCGCCGCGCCGATGAACTCCGCGAGGTCGGTGGCCATCGCGATCACCTCCGCCTGGAGCCAGAGCGCGACGTTCGCGGGCGTCGAGAACCGGTCGTGGCACACCTCGGCGAGGTTTCGCCCGGTGGCGATCCCGAGCTTCGCGCTCATCGCCTGGACGAGCATCGCCATCAGGTTGGCGCTGAGCACCACCCACAACAGGAGGTAGCCGTACTTCGAGCCGGCCGCCATGTTCGTGGCGAAGTTGCCGGGATCGACGTAGGCCACGGCGGCGATGAACGCAGGCCCGAGGAAAGGCCACAGGCGGCGCGCTCCGCGGCGGCGGCCGCGGAGCGCCTCCTCGGCCGCCTCGAGCACGCGGGCCTCGCCGGGCAGGACGTCGTCGAGCGGGTGGACGAGGGAAGCCGGGTCGCGGAGCGGCGGCGCACCGCGCCGACCCGGCGAGGTCACGCGATCAGGAGGCCTGTCGTCCACATCGCCGCCACGCCGGCGAGGAAACCGCCGACGACGAAGCCGGAGCGCAGGCCGCCGGGCGACGTCCGGGCGACGTAGCGCCCCACCTCGACGACCACCTGCAGCGCGGCGCCCGCGGCCACCGCGAAGAAGAGCGGAGCGAGCACGTCGCTCGACGTGTAGCCGCCGATCCAGGCGCCGAGGATCGCCGGCGCCCCGGCGACGAGCGCGAGCGCCGCGAGCACGCGGAGCGACGGACGGCCACGCGAAGCCGGCGCGGCGATGCCGAGCCCCTCGGTGACGTTGTGCACCATGAAGCCGATCACGAGGAACGAGCCCAGGGCGAGCTCGCCGACGGCGAACGACGCGCCGATGGCGAGACCCTCGCCGAGGTTGTGCACGCCGATGCCGATCGCGACCAGGGCGGCGAGGGCGACGCCTGTCGCCGCCCCGTCGCTCCCTGACAGCCTCGCGGAGAGGAAGGTCATGCCGAGAGCGGCGACTGCCACCCCGAGCAGCACCAGCCCCGGCCCGCCGAGCGACGCCGGCAGCGCCGCTTGCAGCTCGAAGGCCTCGAACAGGGCCTCCACCCCGAGGAAGGTGAGCAGCCCGGCGGTGAGGGCCATGAAAGCGGCGAGCCACCGCGCGTCCGCCCGGCGCAGCGACGGCAGCCAGAGCAGCCCGAGCGCGACCGGCACGATCCCGACCAGCAGGCCGAGCAGGCCGTACCCGAGGAAGCCGCGTGCGCTCGCCTGTGGTGTCTCGACCGCGGCGGCGATCTCCTCCACGGTCTCGATGCCCGTGGAGCTCGTGACGCCGACGGAGATCGGCTCGCCGTCGACCCAGTCGTAGGCGACCACGATCGTGCTCGAGCGCAGCCTCCCGAGCGTCGTCGGGCCGTCGACGGCGAAGGGCCAGATGGCGTCGTCGACCGTGACGGACGCGATCGTGAGGTCGTCCGGCTGCGGGTTCCTGACGAGGATCCGGATTTCGCCGGGCCCGAATTCCACGCGCCTGACGTCGAACTCGTCGGCGGGAGGCGGGTTGACGCCGATCAGGTCGACGATGTCGCCTCCGCGCGCCACGACCAGCGCGACCGCGATCGCGAGCAGGACGACGGGCACGAGAGCCCAGACGCGCCAGCCGAGGCGGGCGCGGGCGGTCGTCGCACCCGCTTCCATCACCCCTCGACCTCGAAGAACCCCATCCAGCCGAGCTCTGCGAACTCGGTCTGATGCGCGTGGAACATGAACCTGCCCGGGTTGGAGAAGGTGATCTCGAGCACTCCGCGCTGGCCCTGGCACTGCATGATCGTGTCCGTGTACTCCCACACGTCGCCGGTGCCGGTGGGCTGATAGCGGAAGAACTCGGCGTGGAGATGGAACGAGTTGACGAGATCGAACTCGGTGAGGTTGGCGAGGTAGATGCGGACGAGCTCGCCGCGCCGCACCCGGATCGGGTACCGCGCGTAGTAGAACGACCGGCCGTTGACCGTGTAGAAGTTGTTGCTGCCGTCGCCGTCGGTGTCGAACCCGTTCATCACCATCACGATCTCGCGGGCCGCGGGACGCGGCTCCTCGGGATCGACGATGAAGGCGCCGTACAGCCCCTTGTGGATGTGCTTCTTGAGCGGCGCGGCGTGGCAGTGGTAGACGTGGAACCCGGCGGGCTTCGCCTCGAACTCGTACGTGAGCGCGTCGCCCGTGCCGACGATCTCGAAGACCCCGTCCATGTTCGACGGGTGGATGCCGTGGAAGTGGATGGTGTGCGGGTGCACTCCCCCGTTGACGAAGCGGACGCGGAGGATGTCGCCCTCCGTGGCGCGGATCACCGGCCCCGGGACGGTGCCGTTGTACGTCCAGGCGGGGAAGAAGACGCCGGGCGCGATCTCGAGCTCGCGATCGAGGGCGGTCACCGAGTACTCCCGGACGCGACCGGGCTGGTACGGCAACGCCTCCGGCGGGTACGCCAGGGCGTCGAGGTCGTTGGGCCCGCCCACGGCGGGCACCGCGTCGCCGATCATCGCCGCGTGCCCTCCGGCGGCGCTCCCCTCGTGGCCGGCGAGGCTACGGCTCGCCGTCCCGCGGCCCGCGTGGTCGCCCGGAGCATGTGCCGAGTGATCGTGCGGCGGCGGCGACCCGCCGAGCGCGACCCTGGC
>JAOUEK010000188.1 GCA_029858755.1 Thermoleophilia bacterium | reverse complement strand
CCGAAGGCGACCCGTGTCTCCGCATCCCGCACGTCGATCTCCGCGAGGAGCCCTCCGACGAGGGCGCGCGCGTCCTCCTCCTCCGCGGCTGCCACCCGCCTCACGCCGTCGGGTGCCGCCGACACGCCGGGCACGGCCGGGTCGGGGGGCGCGTGCACGACGACGAGCCGCGCGCCGAGTCGGCCGGCGAGCGCGTGCGCGGCACGGAGCGCCAGCCGCGCCTCGCGCGAGTCGTCGACTCCGCACACGATCGTCTCGGCAGGGGCCATGGGGTCAGTCTAGGCTCCACGCCCGCGCCGGCCGCAGGCACCCGGCACCCGGCACCCGGCATCGGTGCTTTCCACGAGGCGCAGGGTCGGGTGGAGCAGCAAGAATCGAGGTCGAGCCCCACTTCGAAGGGAGCAGCGATGAGCACGACCGAGAAGGCGAGCGGCGGCATCTTCGCGCCGGAGAACGAGGAGCGGCGCGGCGAGGTGATCGCCATGCTGGAGCAGGCGTACTGGATGGAGATCGAGACGGTGATGAGCTACATCGCCAACTCCGTCAACCCCGACGGCGTCCGCGCCCAGGAGATCGTCGAGGCGCTACGAGGCGACATCGTCGAGGAGCTCGCGCACGCGCAGCAGTTCGCAGCGCGCATCAAAGAGCTCTACGGCACGGTCCCGGGATCGATGGAGTTCACCCCCGTTCAGTCCTATCTCCAGCCTCCGCAGACGGCGACCGACATCACCCACGTCGTGCGCGGCGTGATCGAGGCCGAGCGCGGAGCGATCGAGCACTACACGGCGATGATCGAGGCCACCGACGGCGTCGACTGGGTGACGCAGGACATGGTGATCGCGATCCTGCGCGACGAGCAGGGGCACCTGCGCCTGTTCGAGGGCTTCCTGCGGGAGCTCGAGCAGGACGGCTCGTAGCCGCCCGCCGCTCGCGGGTCGTCGCCGGGGCCGCCGTGCCCTCGCGCACCGGGTCCGGCTTCGGCCAGACCCCGCCGGTGGGCCGTGCCGGCAACCATCCCGGCGCTGCAGATCAGGGCACCGAGCGGTAGAGGCGGAGGAACGTCGGCCGGAAGCCCCGGCGCGTCCAGAAGCGCGAGGCGAGCAGGTTCACGCTCCGCCAGTCGGTGGTCATCGCCGCGTACCCCTGCGCGTTCGCCCAGCTCATCACGTGCGCGAAGAGGGCCCGGCCCACGCCGCTCCCGCGCATGTCCGGCAGGGTCTCCACCTGCGCGAGATCGACGGCCCGCTCGGGGATGCGGAGGTCTCCCGTGGGTCGCACGTACATCAGCGCCTGGCCCACGAGGTCGCCGTCGCGCTCGGCCACGAAGTGCGCAAAGGCCGGGTTGTCCCAGGTGCCGGACGCCCAGTCGTCGACGAACGTCGAGAGAGAGGGCACCTCCGCGCCGCTGAAGCTCGGCGAGCCGACCTGGTGCTCCCACAGCGAGCGCTCGAGGGCCGCCGCCGCCTCGACCTCGTCGGGCCGACCCGGGCGAATCGTGACGCCGGTGTCGAACTGAGGCTCGGCGGCGACCTCGCGCACCGCGAACGCGAACTGCAGGCCGAAGGCGAGCCGGAACCAGGCGTCGACCAGCGCCGCGTCGTGGGCGGGCACGTAGACCGCGTGGTGGACGAGGCCCGCGTCGACCCAGTCCTGCGCGAGGGCCGCGTAGAGATCGCGCGCCACCTCGGGCTCGGCGGCCGCGTGCCCGGCGAGGCCGACCTCGATGCGCCTCTCCCCCACCGGCGCGCCGACGAGGTAGCCGACGAGTTGCCCGCCGGCGATTGCGGCGGCGCCGGAGGCACCCTCGCGTGCCAGCGCCGCCTCGAGGTGACGGCGCGCGCCGCCCGCCTGTGGCAGCAGTGGCTCGACTGCACGGTGCCGAGCGTGGCGCTCCGCGAGCAGAGCCGACGCGTCGTCGAGCAGTTCCTCCTGCAGCGGGCGGATCTCGAGGCGCGAGGACACGGCCCGGGAGGGTAACGCCACACCGGCGGGCGTGCCGAGGTACAGCCGGCGGCGCGCGCACAGAGGTCTTGGCCCGCTGGGCCGCGAGCGACGAGAATCACCTCGGCACATGGAGCCGGCACCCGAAGCGGAGCGACTCGACGAGCCCTACGACGTACAGGGGCAGCGACCGTTTCGGCCGTGGGCGCTCGCGGCCGCCACGCTCGCGGCAGCCGTCGGCGCGTTCGTCGCCCCGGACGCGTGGCCGGCCGGCGCCGGGGCGATCACGGTCGAGCTCCGGGGCGTGACCGCGATCGAGTCACCGGTTACCGTCGGCGACACGACGCCCCTCCGCCTCCGGGGCGAGGCACGTGGCGCGAAGGTCACGGTGGAGCTTCCCGACGGGATCCCCGTGGACGCCCCGGTCGAGGCCGGGATCCGCGTGGAGCGGGCGGGCTCGACGGTCAGGCCCCGGCTCGACGCACTGAAGCTCGAGATCGTGCTCCCGGGAGGCGCGCGGGAGCTGGTACCCGCCGTGCGCTGGGACGCGGCCGAGAAGCAGCTCGACGCGCGGCGACGCCCCCCTGTCGACTCCGCGATCGTGCTGGCGCTGCTCGGGGCCGTCGTGGTGCTCTGGGTGACCGAGCTCTTCCCGCTGTTCGTGACGTCCCTGGCGATCCCCGTCGTCCTCGTGCTCTCCCGCGTCGCGGACGCCCCGGCTGCAGTGGAGCCGTTCTTCAGCCCGATCATCGTGCTCTTCTTCGCCGGGTTCCTGATGGCCCAGGCGATGCGGCGCACGGGGCTCGACCGCCTGGCGGCGCTGTCCATCGTCGCCCGGGCGGGACGAACGCCCGCGCTGCTCTTCGCCGCGATGCTTTGCGTCGCAGCCTTCCTCTCGATGTGGATGTCGAACACGGCCGCCGTGGCCGTGCTCGTCCCGATCGCGATCGCCGTCACCGAGCCGCTGCACCACCTCGGCTACCGCAAGGCGGTCGTGCTCGGGATCGCGTACGCCGGGACGATCGGCGGGGTCGGCAGCGCGATCGGCACGCCGGCGAACCAGCTCGCGATCGAGTTCCTCGACACGTTCGCTGGCCGCAGCATCAGCTTCGTGGAGTGGTTCGCCTTCGGGCTGCCGCTGGTGATCCTCTTCCTGCCCGTGATGGGCGTCTACCTGTGGTGGCGGAGCGGGGTCACCGTCGACCCGGACGGCTTCCGACAGGCCCGCCTGGAGGCGCAGGACGAGCTCGCTCGCCTCGGCCGACCGACGCGTGACCAGTGGCTCGTGCTCGCCGTGTTCGGAGGCGTGGTCGCCGGCTGGCTGACGCAGACGGCGCACGGCGTGCACCCCGGGATCGTCGCGCTCGCGGGAGCGGTCGTGCTCGCCATGCTCCGCAAGATCACGCCCGAGGACCTGGGGCGAATCTCCTGGGCATCCCTGCTCACCTTCGGCGGCGGGCTGACGCTCGGCCTCTTCCTCGTCGAGACCGGCACCTCCGACTGGGTGGCGACACGGCTCACCGGGCTCGCGGACGTTCCCTCGCTGGTGGCCGCGTCGATCGTCGTCGTCTTGGCGCTCGGGCTCACCACCGTCGCCTCGAACACCGCCGCGGCGGCGATCCTGATCCCGCTCGCCCTCCCGCTCGCCGGCGTGCTCGGGATCGACCCTGTGCTCCTCGTGACCGTCGTCGCGATCGCGACGTCGATCGACTTCGCGCTCGTGATCGGGACACCGCCGACGCTGATCGCCTACTCGACCGGCCTCTACACCGCCGGCCGCATCTTCCGCGTCGGCATCGTGCTCGACGCGGTCGGCCTCCTCCTGCTCGTGACCGCCGTCGTCGCCATCTGGCGGCTGCTCGGCATCGTGTAGAGCCGCGCCGAACGACAAGGCAAGCAGCGCCCGAGCAGGTACGTTCGCACGGTCCGGACGGCGAAGCAGGGCAAGGCCTGCGACGACTTCATCACCACCAGTGGTAGACACCCGTGATCCCAGAGAGTAGATTCGGCAAGGGGCGGACCCGCTCCGGGGTATGACGAAGTACACGATCGCCGAGGCCAGCGAGCTCACCGGGCTCTCCAAGCGCGCGCTCGCGCGCCGGATCGAGCGAGGCCAGCTTCGCGCGACGAAGGAGGACGGCCTGCGCTACGTGGACAGCAGCGACCTCGTCGAGGCCGGACTCCTCGACCCGGCAACGGGCCGTGCCAGAGCCTGGGCAGGACACCGCATCAGGCCTGACGAAGTCGCGAAGGAGATCGTCGAGACGCTCGTCCGCCAGAGCGTCGAGCTGCACGAGCTCCGCCGACAGGTGCGCGCGCTGATCGAGGAGTCCCGTCACGACGACGTCGAGCTCCGCACCGAGCTCGAGCGTGCGCGGGACGAGCGCCAGGCGCTGCGCCGCGCTATCGAGGAGACGCGGCGCGAGCTCTCCCGCCTCCAGGTCGACGAGCCACAGAGCGGATCCGGCACATAACCACGGAGGACTACCCCACGTGGCTATGTAGGTGGTAGTGTCCCGACCTGGGAGGTGTGCCAGTGGCCGACGTGGCCTTCGAAGGGGTGGGGAAGATCTACCCCGACGGCACCCGAGCGGTGTCGGGCGTCAACCTGGCGATCAGCGACGGCGAGCTGATGGTGCTCGTCGGCCCCTCGGGGTGCGGCAAGACGACGGCGCTGCGCATGCTCGCAGGGCTGGAGGAGATCTCGGAGGGGATCGTCCGCATCGGCGAGCGCGTGGTCAACCACGTCGCCGCGAAGGACCGCGACATCGCCATGGTCTTCCAGAGCTACGCCCTCTACCCCCACCTCTCCGTCTACGACAACATCGGCTTCGGCCTGCGCCTGCGCAAGACGCCGAAGGACGTCCTCGACAAGCGGGTGCGCGAAGCCGCGCACCTGCTCGGGCTCACCGACTTCCTCGACCGCAAGCCACGCGCGCTCTCCGGCGGCCAGCGCCAGCGCGTGGCGATGGGCCGCGCGATCGTGCGCGAGCCGCAGGTGTTCCTGATGGACGAGCCGCTGTCGAACCTCGACGCGAAGCTCCGCGTCCAGATGCGGGCGGAGATCAGCCAGCTGCAGAAC
>JAOUEK010000187.1 GCA_029858755.1 Thermoleophilia bacterium | reverse complement strand
GTCTCCGAGCTGCAGCGCAGCGAGCGCTTCCAGGGGTTCGTCCGCGCGCTGCCCGCACGGGCGCGCGTGTCCGAGCCGCTCCTGCCGCTCCTGCTCGCCGCCCTCCACGTCGACCTGGATCGGGAGCTGCTCGTCGTGCTCCCGGAGGACGCCGACGCCCGCGACGCCGCCGACGGTGCCGCCTGGTTTCTAGGCAGCAGCCGGGTCGCGCTCCTCCCCGGCCGGGGCGTCCACTTCGGGGCGGGCATCGAACCGCCGCCGCACCTCGTCGGCGAGCGCTTCCGCGCGCTCGATGTCCTCGCCGCCGGCGGGCTCGTCTGCGCGTCTGCCTCGGCGCTCGCCGAGGGCATGCCGCCGCCGGCCGCGCGCCCGGCGACCCTGGTGCTGCGTCCCGGTGAGGAGCCGGGGCTCGACCGCCTCGCCGACTTGCTCGCGATCGGTGGCTACGATCGCGTCGATCGCGTCGAGGAGCGCGGCCAGTTCGCCGTCCGCGGCGGCATCGTGGACGTGTTCCCGAGCACGGGGCGCGAGCCGCTGCGCGTCGAGCTGTTCGGTGACGAGATCGAGCAGATACGGGCCTTCTCGCCGTTCACCCAGAGGGCGCTGCGCACCGTCGAGGAGGTGACCGTCTACCCGGCGGCGGAGCGGCGGGCCGACCTCGTGGAGCCGGCGCTCCCGGACGACGACAAGACCCCGCAGCGCGTGCCGACCGACCTCGTACCTGCGATCGCACGGACGCCGGACATCGTATGGCGGCCCGACGAGGCCCGCGCCGTCTGGGAGGAAGAGGGGCTGACGCCGGTACCTCTCGACGCGGCCGCCGAGCTCGACTCCTTCCCACGCGGCCAGGCCTTCGCCTTCGAGGCGCAGCGACCGGCGCTTGCCGTCCGTGGGCTCGCCGAGGCGGAGAAAGAGCTCGGCGCGCTCACCCGCTCCGGTCTGCGCGTCGTCGTCGCCTTCGCCCACCGCGGCGAGGCGCTGCGCCAGCAGGCGCTGCTGCGACGGGTCGAAGCTCCCCTGATCGACGCCGGGGAGGCGCTCCCGCGTGAGCCCGCGACGCGATTCGCGGTCGCCCCGGTACGGCGCGGCTTCGTCTCGCGCGAGCTCTCGCTCGCGCTGCTCCCCGACACACAGGTCTTCCGCAAACGGCCGCCGCGCGCCGACGCGCGCCTCGGCCGCGCCCTCGCCTCGTTCGCCGAGCTCCGCATCGGTGACATCGTCGTCCACGAGGACCACGGCATCGGCAAGCTGCTCGGGTTCGAGACGAAGGACGTCGCCGGGGTCACGCGCGACTACCTGTTCCTCGCCTTCAAGGGCGACGACCGGCTGTACGTCCCGCACGAGCAGATCGGCAAGCTCTCCCGCTACGTCGGCGCCGACGGGCACGCCCCCGCCCTCTCCAAGCTCGGCGGCAAGGCGTGGCAGACGCTCCGGTCGCGCGCCCGGGCCTCCGTGCGCGAGCTGGCGGGGGAGCTCCTGCGGCTGTACGCGCAGCGCCGCCGCGCGCAAGGCGTCGCCTACGACCTCTCGGGCGAGTGGCTCGAGCAGCTCGAGGCGTCGTTCCCGTACCGCGAGACCGACGATCAAGCGCGCGCGATCGAAGCGGTCGCCGAGGATCTCGAAGCCCCACACCCGATGGATCGCCTCGTCTGCGGCGACGTCGGCTTCGGCAAGACCGAGGTCGCCGTGCGCGCCGCGTTCGCCGTGGTCGCCAACGGCAAGCAGGCGCTCGTGCTCTGTCCCACGACGATCCTCGCCGAGCAGCACTGGAACACGTTCCGCGACCGGTACCGGGACTTCCCGGTCAACGTGGAGATGGTCTCGCGGTTCCGGCGGCCTGCACAGGTCAAGCAGTCGCTACGCGACTTCGCCGAGGGCAAGGTCGACGTCCTCGTCGGCACCCATCGCGTCCTCTCCCGCGACGTGATCCCCAAGGACCTCGGCCTCGTCGTCGTCGACGAGGAGCAGCGCTTCGGCGTTGCCCAGAAAGAGCTGCTCCGCGCGCTGCGGCTCGAGGTCGACGTGCTCGCGCTCTCCGCCACCCCCATCCCCAGGACCCTGCACATGTCCCTCTCGGGGCTGCGGGACATCTCGATCATCGAGACGCCCCCGGAGGGGCGACGCCCGATCCGCACCACGGTCGGCGAGATCGACGACGAGCAGATCCGCATCGCGCTCGAGCGCGAGCACGCCAGGGGCGGCCAGTCCTTCTACCTCCACAACCGCGTGGAGACGATCGACGAGGCCGCCGACAAGGTGCGTCAGCTGTGCCCGGGGCTGCGGGTGCTCGTCGCGCACGGCCAGATGTCGGAGCGCGAGCTCGAGGACCGAATGCACGCGTTCCTCGCCGGCGACGCCGACGTGCTCGTCTCCACCACGATCATCGAGTCCGGGATCGACATCCCCCAGGCGAACACGCTCCTCGTGGAGCGGGCCGACACCCTCGGGCTCGCGCAGCTGTACCAGATCAGGGGTCGCGTCGGCCGCTCCGACGTCACCGCACACGCCTACCTCTTCTACCCCTCCGCGGACGAGCTGACGTCCGAGGCACGCTCGCGCCTCGCCACGCTCGCCGACCACACCGAGCTCGGCGCCGGATTCCGCATCGCCATGCGCGACCTGGAGATCCGCGGCGCCGGCGACCTGCTCGGCGCCGAGCAGTCCGGCCACGTCGCGGCCATCGGTTTCGAGCTGTACGTGGAGATGCTCGCCGACGCGGTCGCCGAGCTCGCGGGCGAGGCCCGGCCGGTGGCGAGGCCGATCCGCGTCGACGCGCGGGTCGACGCGTACGTGCCCGCCTCGTACATCGGGTCCGAGGCGCTCAAGATCGACCTCCATCGGCGGCTCGCCCTCGTCGAGCACGAGGACGAGCTGCGCGAGCTGCGCGCCGCGACCGAGGACCGCTACGGGCCGCTCCCGCAGCCGGTCGCGGCGCTGTTCGCGATCCAGGAGGCCAGGCTCGGCGTCGCCGCCGCCGGCGCCGACTACCTCGTCGTGCGCGGCGGACGGGCCACGATCGGGCCCGTCGCGCTCGGCTCCGCCGAGGTGCGGGCGCTGCGCGCCCGCGTCGACACCGCCGTCTACGCGTCCGCGAAGCGCGAGGTCACCGTCCGCAGCGAGGGCCTGGACGGGGCGCTCTTGCTCGCCGCTGCTATCGTTGAGGCCCGGCGGGCCGCCTGACGCGCGGCCTTTCACCTGTCAGGGCGCCGCGGCGAACAACGCACATCTCGTAACAGCACCTGAACCGACAGCCGTCTATAAAGAGACCGTCGCACGTCGACGCCAGCACGATCCCACCCTCACACGATCCCACCCTCATGAGACACGCCACCCGCCTCACTCTCGCCCTGCTCGCGCTCACCGCTGTGCTCGTCGCGGCGGGGTGCGGCGGCAACGACGACGAGCTGCCGACCGGCGCGGTCGCGGTCGTCGACGGGGTCACGGTCACGAAGGCAGAGCTCGACTCGCTGCTCACACGCGCGAAGCTGTCCTACGAGCAGCAGCAGCGCGATTTCCCCAAGGCGGGAACGCCCGAGTACCAGTCGCTGCAGACGCAGGCCGTCGCGTACCTCGTGCAGCGCGTCGAGTACGACCTCGAAGCCGAGAAGATGGGTGTCACCGTCGCCGACGCCGAGATCGACGAGCGCATCGCCGACGTCAAGAAGCAGAGCTTCGACGGCGACGACGAGCAGTGGCAGAAGGCGCTCGAGGAGCAGGGCTACACGGAGGACGAGGTCAGGGCGGAGATCAGGTCGCAGCTCCTCTCCGAGAAGCTCGTCAAGGAGGTCTCCGGTGACACGGCGGTCACGGACGCCGACATCTCCGAGTACTACGCGGCGAACAAGGCCCAGTTCACGGTGCCCGAGACACGCGAGGTGCGCCACATCCTGGTCAAGACGAAGGTCGAGGCCGACAAGATCTACGCGGAGCTCGAGGGCGGAGCCGACTTCGCCGCGCTCGCGAAGAAGTACTCCGAGGATCCCGGCTCGAAGGACAACGGCGGCAAGCTGACGATCGCGCAGGGTCAGACCGTCGAGGCGTTCGACAAGACCGCCTTCCTGCTCAAGGTCGGCGTGCTCTCCCGCCCGGTGAAGACCGAGTACGGCTACCACCTGATCGAGCCGATCGGCCCGGTCAAGCCCGGCAAGGTGACACCGCTCGCCGAGGCAAAGGCGCAGATCAAGTCCCAGCTCGAGCAGACCAAGCAGAACGACGCGGTGACGAACTGGGCCAACGAGCTGGCCAAGGCGTACGAGGGCAAGACGACCTACGCCACCGGCTACGCGCCGCCCGACACCGGCGCCACCGGCACCGGCACCGGCGGCTAGCCGCCGCGCGACCCGTCGTGGGCCTCGCGGACGCGCTCCTCGACCTGCAGGAGCTGACGCGACGGCTCCGGCGCGAATGCCCGTGGGACCGCGAGCAGACGGCCCGCACGATCGTCCCGCACACGGTCGAGGAGGCGTACGAGGTCGCGGATGCGGCGCTCGCCGACGACCGGCACAAGCTCGTCGACGAGCTCGGCGACCTGCTCTTCCAGGTCTACTTCCTGGCCACCCTGCTCGAGGAGGACGGCGCAGGCGACCTCGAGCAGGTCGCACGCGCCGTCCACGCCAAGCTCGTGCGGCGCCACCCGCACGTGTTCGGCGACGCGGAGGCGCGCACCCCAGCCCGCGTCCGCCGCCGCTGGGAGGCGATCAAGACCGAGCAGGAGGGGCGCGAGGGCATCTTCCACGACGTCCCGGGCTCGCTGCCCGCGCTCCTCCACGCTCGCAAGGCCCAACGGCGGGCCGCCGCGGTCGGGTACGACTGGCCCGACCTCGACGGGCCGCTCCAGAAGCTGCACGAGGAGCTCGACGAGCTCGGCCACGAGGCCGCCCGCGCGGGGCGGCCCGCGCCGGAGACCGAGCCGGACGCCCATGTCGAAGGCGAGCTCGGAGACGTCCTGTTCACGGTGGTCAACGTCGCACGCTTCCTCAACGTCGACCCGGAGCTCGCGTTGCGCTCCACCACGCGGCGCTTCGTCGAGCGCGT
>JAOUEK010000186.1 GCA_029858755.1 Thermoleophilia bacterium | reverse complement strand
ACTGCCGGCGAGCGGGGACGCGACGTCGGGGCCGCGATGCGCACGTTCATCGGGGCCGTTCGTGGCGAGGCGCCCCGTAGGTCGGAACGACCTGCAGACGCTTCGGGATCCCGATTGCAGGCACCCCGGTCGTCGTCCTATTGTTGATCCAAGGCTCTGGGCCCTGCGCTCCCAGAGGCACGGGTCGAGCACGAGCGCGGCTCGCTCCCGACCGGGAAACGGCTCCCGAGCGCAGGCTACGACGAGCGACTTCCAAGAGGCCTGCGGCCCACAACCGCGGTGGAGGCGGAGAACGGCGAGCGATGATCGAGATCGAGGGCAAGCAGGTCTTCACGGAGCTCGACGAGCTCGTCGACCCCGGCCACACGGCACTCGTGGTCGTCGACATGCAGCGCGACTTCTGCACGGCGGGGTGGGCGTTCGACCGCCTCGGCGTCGACCTCTCGATGTACCCGCCCATGATCCCGCGGCTCGCGCGCCTCATCGCGGCCGCCCGCGCCGCGGGCGCTCCCGTGATCTACGTGCAGATGACCGTGCTCCCAGGGCGGATGAGCGAGTCTCCGGCCCAGATCCGCTTCAACCTCCGGCTACACCTCGCGAGCCACGCCGAGGGCGAGCCGCTGCAGTACACGCTCGACGGGTCGGAGGGGCAGGCGATCGTCGACGAGCTGGCGCCCGAGCCCGGGGACCTCGTCGTCAAGAAGTACCGCTCGAGCGGGTTCTGGGGCACGAACCTCGACATGCTGCTCCGGAGCAACGGGATCAGGTCGGTCGTGATGACGGGCGCGACGACCGAGGGGTGCGTCGAGTCGACCGCCCGCGACGCGCTCTTCAGCGACTACTACGTCGTGGTCGCCGAGGACTGCGTCGCGAGCGACGACCGCCGGCAGCACGATGCCTCACTGCTCCTGATGCGTCACCGCTTCGATCTCGCGACGGCCGACGAGATCATCGCCGTCTGGTCGCGGTGACGCCGCCGTCGCGCAGCCGACGCCGGCCGAGGGGCGACCGGGACGGTTCCCGCCCCCGGCGACGTCGGCCGGGCGGCGCCCGGCCGCACCGGGGGCCCGTGGCTCGATGTCGGTGGAGGCGCCCGGCGCGTGATGCGTCGAGCCGCGGTCTCCCTCTGGCAGGCCCCGCTCGCGATCGAGGCGTTCGGCGGCCGGACGCGGGAGCGAGCCGGTGACGGGCCTGCTGCCCGAGGCGAACGTGATCTCGTTCGCGCGCGGGATCCCGTCGCCGGACATGTTCCCGGTCGCACTGCTCGCCGAGAGCGCGCGGCGGGCGGTCTGCGACCACGGACGCGTCGCGCTCAACTACGGCCCGCCCGGCGGATACGAGCCGCTCCGCGAATGGCTGGGCAAGCGTCACGGCGTCGCGCCGGGGCGCGTGCTCGTGCTGCCCGGGTCGCTGATCGGGCTGAACCTCGTCGTCGAGCACCTCCTCCGCCCGGGAGGCCGTGCGATCGTCGAGGCGCCGACGTACGACCGGATGCTGCACACGCTCACGGCGGTCGGCGCCGACGTCGTCACCGTCGACCGCGGCGGCGACGGCCTCGACCTGGATCGTCTCCGCGACCTTGCCTCGGGCAGCCCGCGGCCGAAGCTCCTGTACGTCCTGCCCACGTTCCACAATCCGACCGGCACGTCGCTGACCCTCGATCAGCGGCACGGCCTCGTCGACGTGGCGCTGGAGCACGAGCTCCTCCTCTTCGAGGACGACGCCTACGGACTCCTGCGCATCGAGGGCGACGCACTCCCGAACGTGGCCGAGCTCCTTCGCGCACGAGGCGGCGACGACCTCGCGGTCTTCTCGTCGTCGTTCTCGAAGTCGGTCGCACCGGGGCTCCGAGTCGGCTACCTGGTCGTCCCGGAACGCCTCGTCGAGCCGTTGGAGGCGCTCGCCACCCGCACGTATGTCTCGCCGCCCCTGCTGCCGCAGGCCCAGCTGTACGACTTCCTCGCCGCCGGTCACCTGGAGCCGCACCTCGACGTCCTGCGCACGTTCCTGCGCCCGCGCCGCGACACCCTGCTCGACGTGCTCGCCCAGCGGATGCCCCCCGGAGCGGCCTGGACCCGCCCGGATGGCGGCTACTTCCTCTGGCTCGAGCTGCCTACGGCGATCGACGCGGCCGACCTGAACCGCCGGGCCCGCGACGCCGGCGTCCAGTTCGTCCCCGGCGAGGGCTTCTTCCGCGACGATCGCGGGCGCAACGCGGCGCGGCTCGCGTTCAGCTACCCGTCGGTCGACGAGATCCTGACGGGTGCGGAGCGGCTGACGGCCCTCGTGCGCGAGGAGCTGGACCGCTGAGCACCGACCCACGACAGTCACGGAGGCACCCATGACGCTCGACCCTCGCTTCTTCATGCGCACCGACGTCCCGGTCGACGGGCCTCCGCGCGAGCTCGTCGGCTACGGCGAGCACCCCCCACGCGTCCGCTGGGAGAACGACGCGAAGGTGGCGGTGCAGATCGTCGTCAACTACGAGGAGGGCTCCGAGAAGACCTTCGCGATGGGCGACGGAGAGAACGACATCCTCTACGAGCTGCCGTTCGCGCTCGAGGGACAGCGCGACCTCGCCGTCGAATCGATGTACGAGTACGGCACCCGGGCGGGGATCTGGCGGATGTTCCGCATCTTCGACGCGGCGGACGTCCCCGTCACGTTCTTCGCGGCCGCCGTCGCGCTCGAGCGGAACCCGGCAGTGGCCGAGAAGCTCGCGCGCCGCGGGGACGAGGCCGCCGGCCATGGCTACCGCTGGAGCAACCACTTCGAGATGACGCGCGACGAGGAGCGCGAGGCGATCAGGCTCGCCGTCGAGTCGATCGCCCGGACGACGGGCTCTCGCCCGCTCGGCTGGTACTGCCGCGAGATGAGCACCAACACGCGCGAGCTCGTCGTCGAAGAGGGCGGGTTCGTCTACGACTCCGACTGCTACGGCGACGACCTCCCCTACTGGACACGGATCCTCGACCGCCCGCACCTGGTCGTCCCCTACGGCCTCGTCGTCAACGACGCGCGCTACGTCGTCGGCCAGGGGTTCGGCAGCCCCACGCACTTCCTCGAGACGGCGAAGGCGCACCTCGACCGGCTGCGCGCGGACGGCGACGACGTGCCGCGCATGATGTCGATCGGGCTGCACCCGCGCATCACCGGGAACCCGGCCCGCGCCGACGCCTTGGCGCGCTTCATCGAGTACGGGCAGTCACTCGGCGACGTCTGGTTCGCCCGTCGGATCGACATCGCGAGCCGCTTCATCGAACAGGAGCCTGCAGCGAAGTGGCTGTAACGCGCGGATGCGCACGATGCGGCCCCGACGTCCACCGCCACCGGCGCTGAAGAGCCACAGAAGCCCAGCGTACGGCCACAAGGGCTGCCCACACGCTGGTAGGCCGCCGTCTGCCACGCGAAACCCACTGATGCCCGTCCTTGATACGGGCAGTGAGGCAGTCCGATGTGGACGGGCAAGAACATGCAATCGGTTCGCAACAACGATCGTTCATCCCTCAAGCCGTTCGGCCTCGGCGCTGCAAGGGGGAGACGTCCCCCGGCGTACAGCGTGACCCGAGGTCAGCTAGCACCGACATGCGGCTCACCCACAGCCGCCGTCGGTGACCGCACCGATGCGCCGCCGACCCCCGTGGCCGAGCATGGGCCACATGACGGACGGCCCCGGAGCCGTGCGAGGTGGCGTGCACCGCCGGCTCGAGGTGCGGCCGGGGCAGCTGCGGCGGCGCCTCGACCCCGGTCGTCTCCGTTTCGCGTCCACCGCGGAGATCGAGCCTCTCGTCGGCACCATCGGCCAGCCCCGGGCGCTCGACGCGCTCGAGTACGGGCTCGCCGTCGAGACGCACGGGTTCAACCTCTTCGTCTCCGGCCTGCCCGGGTCGGGGCGGCTGACCACCGTGCTCGACTACCTGCGCGGCCTCGCCGCCGACAGGCCCGCGCCACCCGACTGGGTCTACGTCTACGACTTCGGCAACCCCGACCGGCCGAGCGCGATCCGGATGCCGGCCGGCCGCGGCGCCGAGTTCGCCGACGCGATGGACGAGTTCGTCGAGGCGGCGAAGCACGAGATCCCCAGAGCGTTCGAGAGCGAGGAGTACGAGCGCCGCCAGCGCGAGATCGTCGGCGAGGTCGCCGCCCGGCGCCAGCGCGCCGAGGAGGAGCTCACGAGCTTCGCGGCCGAGCGCATGATCGCGCTCAAGTCGACCCTCGTCGGCATCGCCTCGGTCCCACTCGTCGACGGCGAGCCGATCACGCGTGAGCGGTACGAGCAGCTGCCGGGCGAGCAACGGGAGGCGATCACCCGTGCCAGCGCCGAGGTCGAGGAGCAGGCGGCGACGTTCATGCGGCAGGTGCGCCAGCTGGAGAAGGAGGCGGAGCACCGCGTGCACGAGCTCGAGCGCGAGGTCGCCCTGTTCGCGACCGCGCCGCTCTTCCGCGAGCTCGAGGAGCGCTTCGGAGACGAGCCGGGCGTGCTCGAGCACCTCGCCGACGTCAAGGACGACGTCCTCTCGCACCTCGCCGACTTCCGCGACGGAGAGGCGCGAGCCGCACCGCTCGGATTCGCACCGCAGCAGGGCGCGGAGTTCGTGCGCTACCGCGTCAACGTGCTCGTCGGCAACGGCACGGCGGACGGCGCGCCGATCGTCGTCGAGCGCAACCCCACCTACTACAACCTCCTCGGCCGCATCGAGTACCGGCCGACGTTCGGCGCCATGGTGACCGACTTCCGCGAGATCAAGCCGGGAGCGCTGCACAAGGCGAGCGGCGGCTACCTCGTGCTCGACGCGCTCGACCTGCTCCGGCACCCGTTCGCCTGGGAGGCGCTGAAGCGGGCCCTCGGCAGCGGGGAGACGAGGATCGAGAGCCTCGGCGAGGAGTACAGCGCCGTGCCGATCGCCACGCTCCGGCCGGAGCCGATCCCGCTCGACGTGAAGGTCGTGCTGCTCGGGACGCCGCTCGTGTACCAGGTGCTCTACCAGCTCGACGAGGACTTCCGCGAGCTGTTCAAGGTGAAGGCCGACTTCTCGCCCGAGCTCGA
>JAOUEK010000001.1 GCA_029858755.1 Thermoleophilia bacterium | reverse complement strand
CGCCCGTGCTCCTCGGTGGCGTCGAAGATCGTCGAGTGCCCGGCGCCCGCGATCACGTGCTTCTCGGCACCCTCGATCCCCTCGTAGACCCCCTGCTGGCCGACGCCGTTCGGCCCCTGGTCCCACGGTGTCATCAGATCCTCGTCGCCGCCGAGCACGAGCGCCGGGGCGCTGATCCTCGGGAGCCACGACGTCAGGTCCATGTCGTTCATCGCCTGGCAGACGGCGGTGAAGACCTCACGCCGGTTGGAGTCGCGCAGGATCTGCTGGCAGACATCCGCGATGCCCTCGCCGTCCGGCGTCTCGAGGAAGCGCTTGTTGACCGCCTGCCACGCGATCAACTCGGCGAGCAGCCTGCTTCCCGGCCCGTCCGGGTCCATGTTCGCGATGTCGATCCAGTTCTTGAAGATGAGCCGACCCATGCGACCGAGCTTCGCGGCGGCGCAGTTGATCACGACCGAGTGCGTCCGCTCTGGATACTTCCCGGCGACGACGATCGCGACCATCCCGCCCATCGAGGTGCCGTGCACGTGCGCCCGCTCGATGCCGAGCGCATCCAGGAGGCCGACGAGGTCGTCGGCGAACACCTCCATGTCGTAGTGCTGGAGCGGCTTGTCGGATGCCCCGTACCCGCGCTGGTCGTAGTCGACGACCCGGAAGCCGGCCTCCGCGATCAGCGGCGTGACCGGGTCGAGGTTGAAGTGCCCGAACCCTGCGCCGTGGATCTGCACGACCGGCTCGCCCTCGCCGCTGATCCGATGCCACAGGTTGACGCCGTTGACCTCTGTGAAACCTTCCATCTGCACCACCACCTTGATCGCCGTTCCCGAGGGCGACAGTATGTGCTGAATGTCAGACATAAGACAAGGCGGGAGGCTCGCCGGGAAGGTCGCCCTCGTCACGGGTGGCGGCTCGGGGATCGGCCGCGAGACGGCGGCGCGGTTCGCGGCAGAGGGGGCGCGCGTGGCGGTCGCAGACCTCCGCGCAGGAGCTGCCCACGAGGCCGCCGCGGAGCTCGGCGGCGAGGCGGCCGGGCTCGAGCTGGACGTCACGTCGGCGGCCTCCGCCGAGCAGGCCGTGGCCGCGGTGGTCGCGCGCTTCGGCGGGCTCGACGTCGTCGTCAACAACGCGGGCGTGACCATCGTCGGCGCCGCGCACGAGCTCGCCGAGGACGACTGGGACCGCGAGCTGGCGACGAACCTGAAGAGCATCTACCTCGTGTCGAGGGCGGCCTGGCCGCACCTCGTGGCCCGGGGCGGCGGCGCGATCCTGCAGACGGCGTCGATCGCCGGCCTCTGGGCGATCCCCGCCGACGCCGCGTACTGCGCGTCGAAGGCAGGGGCGATCATGCTCACGAAGTGCATGGCGCTCGACGGCGCCAAGGACGGGATCCGCGTCAACTGCGTCTGCCCCGGGTTCACGGAGACGCCGATGATCGAGGGCTACTTCGCCGCACAGCCCGACCCGGCGGCCGCCCGCGCGCACGCCACCGGGATCCATCCCCTCGGCCGGCTCGGCCGCCCGCGCGACCTCGCGGACGCCTTCGTGTACCTCGCCTCGGACGAGGCGGCGTGGGTCACCGGCACCGCGCTCGTGGTGGACGGCGGGCTCACCGCAGGCATCTGGGGCGGCTGAGCGGGACGACCGCACGAGCGGAAGGAGGAGGGATGAGCGAGCACTTCATCGAGCGGATGACCTGGCAGGAGGTGTCCGAGCGGCAAGCCGCGGGTGTCGACGCGGTGCTGATCCCGATCGGGACGACGGAGCAGCACGGCCCGCACATGCCCCTCGACACGGACTGCCTGATCGCCCGCTCGCTCTCGGAGCGGGCCGCCGCGCTGGCGGAGGGGCAGGGCGTGAGCCTGCTCGTCGCCCCCACGCTGAACGTGACGCTGTCCTGGTACCACATGCAGTTCCCGGGGAGCATGCGCCTGCAGACCCCCACCTTCCTGCAGGTCTTCCGCGAGGTGTGCGACTCGCTGGCCCACCACGGCTTCGAGCACCTGGTGGCGGTCAACGGGCACGGCGGCAACATCGCCGCGCTGACCGTGGCCGTGAACCACTACTTCGAGCAGACGGGTCGCCGCGTGTTCCTCGTCCAGTGGTGGGACCTCGCGGCGGACGCGCTCGCCGAGATCGAGGGCCCGATGATCCACGCGGAGGAGGCCGAGACCTCGCTCGCGCTCGCTCTGGGCCAGCGCGTGCTGATGGAGAAAGCGACGCGAGATGCCTGGGACCGGGGCCGGGCGGTGAAGGACGCGGGGCTCCCGTGGACGTCGTACGGGCAGTACGGGATGCGCCACGCGGGGCCCAAGGTGGTCGTGCCGATGGACATGCTCCGCGACATCACGCCGTCGGGGGTGGTCGGCGACGCGAGCCGGGCGAGCGTCGAGACCGGGGAGCGGATCGTGGAAGTGCTGATCCCGCGGATCGTCCAGGTCTGCCGGGAGATGACCGGAAAGGAGGAGTCATGACGCGTCGGGTGATCGATCTCTCGCAACCGCTCTCCCGGGAGAGCCAGCTGCATCCGTTCTTCCCCCCCACGCAGATCCTGCGCCACATCCTCCACGGCGACGCGGAGCCCGGTCGCCCGTCCTTCTCGGCCGAGGTGATCATCACGTCGAACCACGCGGCCACGCACGTCGACGCCTTCGGCCACTACGACCCGAACGGCGTCGCCATCGCGGAGATGCCGCTCGACACGTTCTGCGGCGAGGCGCTCTGCGTCGACATCCGCGCCTACGGCCAGGGTCACGACGTGACCGCCGCCGAGGTCGAGCAGGCGGTCACGGAGAGCGGCCAGGAGCTCCGCCGGGGCGACATCCTCGTCTTCTGCTCCGACCACTACAACCAGACAGCCGGCACGCCCGCGTTCCTCGACGGCTTCTGCGGCATCTCCGCCGAGGCGGTGCACTGGATGGCCGACCGCGGGGTGAAGATCTTCGGTGTCGAGACGATCTCGCCGGACCTCGTCTACCTGACCGACGAGTACCCCACACACCGCGCCTGTGCCGAGCGCGGCCTCACCCACTACGAGAACCTCAACAACCTGCGTGAGCTCGTGGGGCGGCGCTTCGAGTTCTACGGCTTTCCGCTGCGGCTCGAGACCGCCTACGGGTCTCCGGTGCGGGCGGTCGGGATCGTCGAGGACTGACGCTCAGCGCTCGACTGCGACGGCGACCGCCTCGGGCGCGGCGGCGGCGAACGCGTCGCGGAACTCCGCCTGCGTCCACGGACGCTTCGGCAGGAGCCGCCGGACGAGCCGGAGCGCCAGGGACGGCTCGGCGAACGGGTAGGGCGTGACCCGGGTCCGCCAGGCGCCGAGCGGCTCGAAGCGGTACGACCCAACGTCGAACGGGTCGCCCGGCGCGTCCCAGTCGCGCATGCAGAAGGCGAGCGAGAAGCGGTCGTGCCACTGCAGGCGGTGATAGTCCTCCCAGCGGAGCTCCTCGGCGACGCCGATCGCGGCCACCCGCTCCGCGTATCCCGACTCCTGCTCTTCGACGAACGCGTCCACGAGCTCCTGCACCTCCGGCGCACGGCTGAGCGCGAGGCCGGGGTCGGAGCCGTAGCGCTGACGGTAGATCCCTGCCCCGTGCATCGAGACGAGCAGGCCCGCATACGGGTCCTCGTCGGTGATCGCCATGATCCCCGCGCGGTAGAACGCGAGGTGGGCGGGCACGTGCACGTCGAGGAACGCGACCGGCCGGGAGTCGGCGTCGACGAGCGGCGAGCGCTCCCAGGTCGCCCAGCCGTCGTCGTGGCGTCGGGCGGCGAGCACGAGCGAGTCGTGCCGCGGGCCTCGATCGGCCCAGGCCGCGGCGAAGCCCTCCGCGAGATCCGCGTGGTCCGTCTGGAGGACGATCTGCCACGCGTCGCCTGCGTCCCGCACGATCACGCGGCCATCATCGCCGATCTATGCTCCCCGCGTGGAGGAGCAGCGCCTCACGTGGCTCCGCGTCCCCGAGCCTGCCGAGCTCCCCGAGGCCGTGCACGAGCTGTGGGCGCCCTCGCTCGAGAAGCTCGGGTTCGTGCCCAACGTGCTGCGGCTGTACGCGCTACGGCCGTCGCACCTGCTCGCGTGGACGGCCCACTACGAGGAGTTGATGAAGGGAGACTCGGGCCTGACCAAGGCGGAGCGCGAGATGATCGCCGTCGTCGTCTCGGTGACCAACGACTGCGCCTACTGCATCGCCGCGCACTCTGCGGCGCTGCGCAAGCTGACGAAGGACGCCGCGCTCGCCGACCAGATCGGGGCCGATCACCGGCAGGCCGCGATCCCCGAGCGGATGAAGACGGCGCTCGACTACGCCGTCAAGCTCACACGCCAGCCCACGCAGATGGCGGCGGCCGACGTGCAGGCGCTCCGTGACGCCGGCTGGACCGACGAGGACGTGATGGACATCGCCGAGGTCACGGGCATGTTCAACATGTCGAACCGCATGGCCTCCGGCCTCGGCTGGGCGCCGAACCCGGAGTACGAGACGCTCGGGCGCTAGCTCCTCTCTGCGCAAGGTCGGGATCCGCGGAAGCGGATCCCGACCGCGCGAACACCCCTGAAGGCGGCCGCATCCGCGGCCGCGGCACCGATCCATCCAGCCGCAGACGGGAACCCTCGGAAGTGCGCAAGCTCTGCGCAAGGCCGCATCCGCGGCCGCGGCACCGATCCATCCAGCCGCAGACGGGAACCCTCGGAAGTGCGCAAGCTCTGCGCAAGTCTGCGCAAGGTTGGGATCCGCGGAAGCGGATCCCGACCGCGCGAACACCCCTGAAGGCGGCCGCATCCGCGGCCGCGGCAACCGCCCGAAGCCCCATAGACGCGGATCCCGGCGCAACACCGTCGACGGCGGCGCCGCACGCTCAGCCGTTCGGCAGATCGGCGAGCTCCCGCAGGACGTCCTCGACGCCGGCGACGTCGCCGTACTTGGTGTCGATGTCGTAGAGGTTCGCCTCGTGGGCTGCGGGGTTGCGGTCGCCGACCGCCTCGCGGGGGACGACCGG
Source organism: Thermoleophilia bacterium (assembly GCA_029858755.1). Classification (GTDB taxonomy): domain Bacteria; phylum Actinomycetota; class Thermoleophilia; order Gaiellales; family Gaiellaceae; genus Gaiella. The sequence continues at coordinate 15,551 of JAOUEK010000001.1, read as the reverse complement.
CACGTACCCGTGCTGGAGCGCGTCGAGCACCGTGGCACGCACGCAGCCAGAGGTCGAGGCGCCCGTCACCACGAGGCTGTCGCAGCCGTGCGCGGCGAGGAAGCTCGCGAACGGCGTGCCGAAGAACGCCGACGCCCACAGCTTGTTGAAGACCGGCTCCGTCGCCAGCGGCGCGATCCTGGGGTCGATCTCCACCCACGGGCTGCCCGCCTCGAGCGCGAGCAGCGCCGGGATCTTGGCGATGAACGCCGCCGCCGCCTGCTTCGCCGCCTCGTCGTAGGAGACCGTCGTGTACGCGACCGGCAGCCCCCGCTTGCGGAAGGCTGCGAGCAGCCGTTCGATGGCGACGACCACCTCGTCCAGCTCGCAGACGAGCGGCGAGGCGGGGTCGGTGAAGCCACGGTTGACGTCGATCACCACGAGGGCGGGGCGCCGGCGGAAGCCGGCGCGCCCGTGGAATCCCTCGTGGAGCATCATCTGCCGCGCCAGACCGGGATCCGCTGCCGCGGATCCCGGTCGCGCACACACCCCTGAAGGCGTCCGCTGCCGCGGCCGCGTCGCCGAGCCTCCCTGAGACCGGTCACTCGCTCACGACCCCGGTGCCGGCACCCCGTCGCCTTCCCGGACGCGCGCGAGCGCCTCCTCGCCCGGCTCCAGCGGCGACCACCGCAACGGCGTGGCGGGGGACGGCGGCTCGAGGCCCGTCTCGGCGACGCAGTTGGCGATCACGTCCTCGAGCGGCGGCCCGAAGTCGAAGGCGAGCGCCTCGCCTCGCTCCGTCCGCTGCCGCTCGCGCTCGACCTCCGTGGACGCCTCGTCGACCGACCCGTCGGCGGCGAGCACGACACCGTAGCCCTCTGTTGCGAACTCCCGGCTGACGAGCCCGAAGGAGACGTCGCGCGCGACGAGCTCGGCCGGACGGTCGAGCCGGTCCTTCCAGCCGCCGCCGCCCGCCGTTCGGTACACGAGCATGTCGCCCGGCTCCACGACTACGTTGTCGCACTTCGACGGCAGCACCTGCTCGGTGCCGTCGGCGCGCTTCAGCAGCTTCGACGAGCGGGCGCCCGGCCAGCCGCCGAGCACGCCCCACGGCCGCGTCAGCCAGCGGTCGTCGTGGATCGAGACCTCGCCAGGCTCCAGGTACACGTACCGCTTCTCCACGCCGTTGCCGCCCCGGTGGAAGCCCGGGCCGCCGGAGTCGGTGACGGTCGTGTAGCCGTCGATGCGCAGCGGGTAGTAGGCCTCGAGGTACTCGGTGGGGATGTTCTCGAACAGCGGCCACCAGGAGTGGCCGTCCATCCCGTCGCCGATCGGCCTCCCCGGGATCCCGCCGTACAGGATCTCCATCGAGTAGAAGAACTCGCCGGCATCGTCCCAGCCCGAGTACAGCATGTACGGGCTCGTGCCGTAGCCCGACGCCGTGTTCAGCTCCGGCGCCTGCTTCACGAGCGCGCCGCCGAGCACGTCGAACAGTCGTGCGAGCGCGTGCGTGCGACAGCCGAGCGCAGACGGGAAGCGCGGGTTGAGCAGGCTGCCCTTCGGCATCACCACGTGCAGCAGCGGGTAGAAGCCGTCGTTGAAGAGGATCTGGGGATCGTTGACCATGATCAGGTAGATCCCGATGAACATCTTGAACATGCCCTCGGAGAGGTAGAAGTTCACCGGGCCGAGCGCCTGCGGATCGGTTCCCGACCAGTCGAAGAACGCCTGGTCGCCCTCCCGCCAGATCGTCAGCTGCATCTTGAACGGGCCGTTGCCGAGGCCGTCGTCGTCGACGTAGTCGACGAACGTCTGCGGCACCTCGGGGATGGCGACGAGGATCAGCGTCCGCATCGCCTCGTACGTGCGGTCGAGGAGCGCCTGCAGCGCGGCGAGGTAGGTCTCCTTGCCGAACCGGTCGCAGAGCTCCATCACCCGCTTCTCCCCCGCACGGCAGCCCGCGACGATCGCGAACAGGTCGGCGCGGTTCATCTCCGGCAGGCGGACGTTGTTGAAGATCAGCCGGAGCACGTCCTCCTGCGGCACGCCGCGCTCGATGATCTTGAGCGGGGGGATGATGATCCCCTCCTCGAAGATCGTCCGGGCCCCCGTGGGCAGCGACCCCGGCAGGGGGCCGCCCGCGTCCATCTGGTGACCGAACTGGCTCGACCAGCCCACCAGCTCGTCCTCGTAGAAGATCGGCACGAGCACCAGCCAGTCGTTCGTGTGCGAGATCGACGCGGAGCACTTGAACGGGTCGGACGTGAGGATCACGTCCCCCGGGTACACGCCCCGGTCCCACTCCTCCATCATCTCGTTGATGTACGCGCCGAACTGGCCCACGACCATGCGGCCGCGCGGGTCGGTGATCATCGGGAACTCGTCGTGCTGCTCGCGGATCACCGGGCTCATCGCGGAGCGGAAGAGCACGGCGTCCATCTCGAAGCGGGCGCTCTTGAGCGCGCCCTCGATGATGTCGAGCGTGACCGGATCGACGTCGATGTCCGTCGGGATCTCGGCGATCCGCAGCTCGTCGTGTGTCGTCGCCATCTCGGACCTCACGTCTTCGGGTTGATGAGGATGTTGTAGTTCACGTCGACCTCTCCCGAGTAGCCCGGGAGGACGACGGTCGTGGAGTCGAACTCGGTCACGATCGCCGGGCCGTCGAAGCGCATGCCAGGGGCGAGCTTCGCCCGGTCGTAGATCTTCGTGGGCACCTGCTCGCCCTTGAAGGTGATCGCGTGCTCGTCCGTCACTGCCGCCGAGGCGTCGGCGCCGCCCACCTGCCCGACCGGTAGCTCGGGCTTGGGCACGGCACCGGAGCCGACTGCCCGCAGGTTGACGATCTCCGACAGCGTGTCGTGCATGCGGAAGCCGTACAGCTGCTCGTGCAGCGTGTCGAACCGCTCGTCGAGGTCGTCGAGCCCGTTCGCGCGGACGTCGTCCGGGTCGATCGTCACGGGGATCTCGTACCCCTGGCGGTGGTAGCGCATGTCCGCCGTGTACGCGATCTGTTGCCGGTCGACCTCGATGCCCTCACCGTCGAGGAACGCCTGCGCGCGCTCACCGAGGCCCTCCAGGATGGAGGCCACCTCCTCCGGCTCCGCGTCGGGGAGCACGCGGATGTATGTCTGGGCGAACTCGTCGCGGAAGTCCGCCACCAGGTCGCCGATCGCGCAGAGCAGCCCGGGGGCCGGCGGCACGAGCACCGGGAAGGAGCCCATGATCTCCGCCACCGCGTTCGCGTGCAGCGGGCCGGCGCCGCCGTAGGCGACGAGCGCGAACTCGCGTGGATCGTGACCGCGCTGCACCGAGACGAGCCGGAGAGCGCCCGCCATGTTCTCGTTGACGATGGCGAGGATGCCCTCCGCCGCCTCTTCGACGCTGCCCAGCCCCATCGCGTCGGCGACGGCCTGCACCGACGCCCGAGCTGCCTCCACGTCGAGCTGCATCTCGCCGCCCAGGAGCTGCGGCGGCAGGTGGCCGAGGACGACGTTCGCGTCGGTCACCGTCGGCTCGGTGCCACCGCGCCCGTACGCTGCCGGGCCCGGGTCGGCGCCTGCCGACTGCGGCCCCACGCGGAGCGCCTTCGTCAGCTCGGGGACATGGGCGATCGAGCCGCCGCCCGCACCGACCGTGTGCACGTTCACCGACGGCACCTTGATCCGGAAGTGGCCGATCGAGGTCTCTCGGCCGATCGTCGGCTCGCCGTTCTGGCAGAGCGCGACGTCGGTCGACGTGCCGCCCATGTCGAAGGTGAGGATGTTCTCGAACCCCGCCTTGCGGGCCACGTACAGCCCGCCGGCGACGCCGCCCGACGGGCCGGAGAGGATCCCGTAGATCGGGTTGCGGGTCGCCTCCGCCGTGGTCATCAGCCCGGCGTCCGAGCGGAGGATGTTGACCTCCGCCGTGGCGCCGACGTTCTGGAGCTCCGTCTGCAGGTGGCCGACGTAGTCCGCCACCTTCGGCCGCACGTACGAGTTCATGCACGCCGTCAGCGTCCGCTCGTACTCGCGGAACTCGGGGAGCACGTGCGCGGACAGCGTCACCGGGAACCCGGGGTACAGTCGCTCGACGATCGCCCCGATCTGCTCCTCGTGCGCCGGGTTGACGTACGAGTTGATCAGCCCGACGGTGAGCGACTCCACGCCCGACTCGACGAGGTCACGAACGATCTCCTCGACCTGCGTCTCGTCGACCGGGGTGATCGTCGCGCCGCGCGCGTCCATGCGCTCCACGGCCTCCCGGGTGTCGGCGAGCGACGCGGGCGGGTCGGGCTTGATCATGATGATCCATCCCGCCAGCGGGCCGGGCGTCTGCGAGCGGGCGAGGTGCAGGATCTGCTTGAAGCCCGTCGTCGTGATCAGCCCGACGCGGGCGCCCTTCGACTCCAGCACGGCGTTCGTGGCGACCGTCGTGCCGTGGAGGATGTTGCGGAGGTCAGCTGCCTCGATCCCGGCTTCCTCGCAGATCCTCGTCACGCCGTTCAGCACCCCCTGCGAGGGGTCTGTCGGCGTCGACGGGGTCTTGACGCGGTACTGCGCCCCGCCGTTCGAGTCGCTGACGAGGAAGAGGTCGGTGAACGTGCCTCCGACGTCGACCCCGAGCCTGTACGCCATCCCGGTTCTCCTTCTCCTCGTGCTTCCCCTGGTTATCCGGAAACCGGCGCGAACACGCCGGCCTTGTAGACCATGCCCTCGAGCTCTCTGCCGAGGACGCCTTCCAGCCACTGCGCCACCTCGACCAGCGCGTCGAGGTCGATACCCGTGTCGAGGCCCTCGCCGTGGAGCAGGTAGACGAGGTCCTCGGTGCAGATGTTCCCCGTCGCGCGGGGCGCGAAGGGGCAGCCGCCGACGCCGCCGACCGATGCATCGAGCACCGTCGCCCCAGCCTCGACGGCGACGAGCGCGTTGGCGATGCCGGTGTTCCGTGTGTTGTGGAGGTGCACGCCGACCGGGACGCCGAGCGCCGCGCCCTCGCCGACGAGGTGCCGGACCTGACGCGGCACGGCCACGCCGACCGTGTCGGCGAAGACGATCTCGTCGGCGCCGCCGGCGGTGAGGCGCTCGGCGAGCTCGAGCACGCGCCGCGGGTCGATCGCGCCCTCGAACGGGCAGCCGAACGACGTGCCGAGCGTGACCGTGGCCCTGATCCCGTCCTCGCGCGCGCGGGCCAGGATCCGCTCGCCCGCCTGCACCGACTCGTCGGTGCCGGCTCCGGCGTTCCTCCGGTTGAACTCCTCGCTGACCGCGAATGCGAAGTGCACCTCGTCGAGCGTCGTCTCGCGCAGCCGGTCGTACCCCCGATCGTTCAGCGCCAGCCCGGCGTAGGTGACGCCGTCCAGCCGCTCGATGCCGGCCACGACCTCCTCCGCGTCGGCCATCTGCGGCACGCGCGCGGGATTGACGAAGCTGACCGCCTCGATCCGCGGGATGCCGGCGGCAGCGAGCCGGTTGACCAGCTCCGCCCTCGTCGCCGCGTCCAGGATCTTCGAATCGTTCTGCAGCCCGTCCCGGGGGGCGACGTCGCAGATCGTGAGCGCGCTCACGCTACTTCCCCCGCAGGGCGGGTCTTTCCCCGCAGATCATCCCTGAAGCGGCCGCTGACGCGGCCGGTCCCGGTCACGGACGTACCGCCGGTTGACGCAAGAGGGCTCACACGACGGCTCACAGGACTCCCTCCTCGCGCAGGCTCGTGATCTCCTCGTCGGAGAGCCCGAGCAGCTCGCCGTAGACCTCCCGGTTGTGGCTGCCCTCCTCCCAGGTCGCCGACCAGCGCACCGACCCCGGCGTGTGCGACAGCTTGGGCACGATCCCCGGCCCGATGTACTCGCCGAACTCGGGGTCCTCGTGGCGGAGGAGCATGTCGCGGGCCTGGTACTGAGGGTCCTCGAAGATGTCGGCGATCGTGTAGATCGGCCCGCAGATCACGCCCGCGGCGTTCAGCACCTCGTCGATCTCCTTCGCCGTGTGCTTACTCGCCCAGTCGGCGACGATCCCCTCGAGCTCGTCCTGGTTCTCGCCGCGTGCGATGTGCGTCGCATACTTCGGGTCCTCGGCGAGCTCCGGGCGGCCCATCGCGTCGCAGAGCCGGCCGAAGACCTTGTCCGCGTTGGCGGCGATCACCATCCACTTGTCGTCGGAGGACTTGAAGATGTTGGAGGGCGCGATCCCCTTCAGGTTCGTCCCCTGCGGCCCCCGCACGATCCCCAGGCGGTCGTACTCGGGAACGGTGCTCTCGAGCAGCGCGAACGACGCCTCCATCAGTGAGACGTCCACCACCTGGCCGACGCCGCCGCCGAGCGCATCGCGCCAGTAGAGCGCGGCGAGGATGCCCTGGATGGCGAACATCCCCGCCAGCGAGTCGCCGAGCGACAGGTGCATCCGCGGCGGCGGCTGGTCGGGGAAGCCGTTGATGTGCCTGATGCCGCCCATCGCCTCGGAGACCGACGCGAACCCGGCGCGTTTCGCGTAAGGGCCTGTCTGCCCGTAGCCGGAGACGCGGGCGAGCACGATCCGCGGGTTCGCGTCGCTCAGCTGCTCGTAGCCGAGGTTCCAGCGCTCGAGGGTGCCGGGGCGGAAGTTCTCTACCACCACGTCCGCGCGCCGGGCGAGCTCGAGCATCAGCTCCTGGCCCCGCTCGTGCCGCAGGTTGAGCGTGATGCACTTCTTGTTTCGCGACTGCACCGGCCACCACAGCGAACGGCCGTGGTAGCGCGCCTTGCCCCAGTCGCGGATCGGGTCCGGCTGCCCGGGCGCCTCGACCTTGATGATCTCCGCACCGAGGTCGCCGAGCAGGCGACCGGTGAAGGGGCCTGCCAGCAGCTGTCCCAGCTCGACCACGCGCACACCCGCGAGCGGCCCGGAGGCCGCCTCGGTGGCGGCTGCGCCCGCCGGCGCCGGGGTGAGGTCGCTCACCGGCGCGGCTCTCCGTGGAGATGGCGGACGAGCACGTCGCGCGCCTGGAACACGTGCTCGCGCATGATCGCGTCCGCCCGCTCCCCGTCTCCGCGCTCGAGCGTGTGCACGAGCTGCGTGTGGGCGTGCAGCGAGAGCCGGGCCTGCTCCGGCGAGTACCAGATGTACGAGCGATAGACGAGCGGCGCCACCACCACCTGGCGCACCATGCCGGTGAGCCGGTGGCTGCCGCACGCGTCGAGCACGATCTCGTGGAAGACGCCGTTCTCCTCGACGAGCTCGGTCACGCCCTCGCCCGCCCGGTGGCCGGTGACCAACTCCTGGAAGCGGGCGCAGCTGGCGCGCAGCTCGCGCAGCGCGTCGTCCGTGATACGTGTCGCCGCGCGACGGGCGGCGTGGCCTTCGAGCACTGCCCGCAGCTCGTACATGTCCTCGAGCTCGCCGACGTCGTACGCGCGAACGGTGGAGCCGCGGTTGGGCGTCGCCTCGACGAGGCCCTCGGCCTGGAGCAGCAGCAGCGCCTCGCGGATCGGCGTGCGGCTGATGCCGAGCTCGGTCGCCAGCTGCACCTCCTTCAGGCGCTGCCCCGGCACCAGGCGGCCGTCGACGATGGCCTCGCGGATCACCTCCGTCGCGGCCGCGGACGCGGTGCGGGAGAGCGGCGGGTGGCCGCTGAAGATCGCCTCCACCCCGCCGACCATACAACGTGCAGGATGGCCGTGAAACCCCTCGCGGAGCCGTCGTGACGGCGTCGCAATGCGTTCGGGGTGGCCGAGGCCCATCGGTCTCGTATACACCATGCGATTTCCGCGGGCAACCGTGACCGCCGCGCCCCGACGCGAATTGGAACACTCTCGGCGTGACCAGCCGACGGCTCGCGCTCCAGCACGAGGACGACGCGACAGGCCTCGTGGCCTCCGTGTTCGCCGACATCCGGCGGCGGATGTCGTTCACGCCGGCGATCTTCAAGGCGCTCGCCACCGACCCGCCAGCGCTCGAGCGCGCCTGGGTGCACGCGCGGGCGGTCGTCGACGACGGCCGCTTCGCAGCGGCGACGTCGCGGCTCCTGGCGGCCGCGCGCACTCCCGTCTCCGTCCGCGCCTCGCCGCAGCTGGCCGACGCGCTGCGCCCGTTCACGACGGAGCTGCCCGGGATGCTGCTCGTCGTCTCCTCCCTCGGGCTGGCACTCGACGGCCGCCTGCCCCTCGTCCCCCCGCCACCGCTCGGCCTCGTCGACGGCGAGGCGCCACCCGAGCCGACCGTCCCGGAGGCCCGCGGGGAGCACCCGCTGTACGACGCCGTCCGCGAGCTGTACGGCACGGAGCACGTGCCGACCCTGTACCGCTCGCTGGCTGCGCGCGGCCTGCTCGACGAGGCCTGGCCGGCGGTGTCGTCGCTGCTCACCGGAGACGACGGTGCCGCGTCCGTCGCCCGGCTGGCCGAGGCGGGGGAGCGGGAGGCCGTTGTCTTCGACGGCGCGGCGTGCTTCGACGTGGAGCGCACCCGGCCGATCCTCGACCAGTTCCGGATCGCACTCCCGCGGAACCTGGTGGTGGCGGTCGCGCTCAGCGAGAGCGCGGATCGACCGCTACCGGGATCGCCGTCCGCGTGAGGCGGCTCGCGAGCAGCGCCCCGAGCGCCGCGACCGCCGCGGTGGTCAGCCAGAGGCCGTCCCAGCCGGCGACGTCGGCCAGCGCGCCCAGCAGAGGCGTCACCACCCCGGAGATCACGAACACGACCGTCGCCGCCACGGCCACCGAGCGTGCGGCGAGCTCGGCGCTCGCCCGCTCGCCGGCGCTCACGTAGACGAGCGCGTTCCAGCCGAGCGCGCCGATGCCGAAGAGGACGGCCGAGGCGACGATCACCACGGGGCCGACGTGGAGCGCGAGGGCGAACAGCAGCGACCCGGCGCAGGCGACGAAACCGACCTCCACGAGCGTGCGCACGCGGCGAGAGCCACCTCCGGTGTCCGCGATGCGCCCCCACGCGATCCGCGCGAGCATGGCGGTGACGTTGATCGCGACGTAGGCGGTCGACGCGGTCAGCGCCGAGTGGCCGGCGGCACGGATGGCGGGCACGATGTACGCGAGCAGCGCCTGGAGCACGACGATGTAGCACGCTGCCACGAGCAGGAGCCGCTGCATGCCGGGGGCGCGCCAGATGCTCCGGAACGGCTGCTCGACCGTTCGCACCCGCCCGGTGTGGTCGTCGCCCACCACCGACCCGAACCACACGCCGGTGACGAGCGTGGCAACCGCGCCGACGAGCAGCGTGAGGCGCAGCCCTCCGGCCGCGTAGAGCAGCGGAAAGCCGATCGCGGCGATCGTCCCCCCGAGCGGGACGGCGGTTTGCCGGACGCCGAGCGCCCAGCCGCGGCGCCCTGCGGTGAACGAGCGGAACAGCGCTCCCGCGCCGGCGACGGGCGTCACGGCCGTGCCGATCCCGAACACGAAGAGCGCCGCGAAGAGCACGCCCGGGGCGGATGCCACCGCGGCCACGACGAGCCCTGCCGTGCCGAGCGCGGTGCCGGCGAGCATCGACCGCCGCGTGCCGTAGCGGTCGACGGCGATGCCCGCCGCGATCAGCGCCACGCCGGAGCCCAGCAGCCCGGCGGTGAGCACGGCGCCGAGCTCGAGCAGGCTGAGCGAGAAGTCTGCTCGCAACCGCGGCCCGACGGCGGGCAGCCCGAAGTTCACGAACGAGACCGACGCCTGCGCTGCGGTCGCCCCTGCGAGCACCACCCTCGGTGAGCGGGAGGTGTGCGACACGTGCCGATTATCCTTGCGCCGTGGACCGCGACGCGATCGCACGGCGCAGACGACGGCAGGAGGTCGTAGAGGCCCTCGAGTTCGAGCGCGAGCGCGAGGCGGCGCTCCGCGAACAGGTCGAGGAGACGGTGCTCGAGGAGGAGCGGTCGCGCGTCGACCGCGAGGCGCTCGCCCGGCTCGACCCCGCTGACGCGGAGATCGTGCGCGAGCTGCTCGGCGACGGCGGCGAGCTCGTGATCTGGGACGAGGAGGGCGACGAGGAGGTGTTCGCCCACGCCGACGTGGACGACGACGAGGGGGGTGGTGCCGCCGAGGAGGCTGCCGAGGAGATCGCGCGGCTCCTGGGGGAGATCGACCTCTCCCATGCACGCCAGCGGGCGCTGGAGCGCTTCGTCCGGGCGCTCGAGCAGCCGCCGACCGCTCCCGCGGACGTCTGACGGCGGTGTAGGGTCACGTCATGGCGCTCGACCCGGCACGGGTGGTCGCGCAGCTGCAGGAGCTCCGCGAGCTGACCGGCGACGAGAACGGCGCGCAGCGCGTCGCCTGGACGGAGACGTGGGCGCGAGCTCGGGCCTGGCTGGCCGACCTGCTCTCCGACCTGCCGCTGGAGGTCGAGCGGGACGCCGCCGGGAACGACTGGTACACGCTGCGGGGGGAGACGGAGCGGGCGGTGCTGCTCGGCGGCCACATGGACTCCGTGCCGAACGGCGGCTGGCTGGACGGGTGCCTCAACGTGCTCGCGGGCGCAGAGGCCCTGCGCCGGATCGCCGGCGAGGGCACGCCCGCCGTGACGGTGCGCCTGGTCGACTGGGCCGACGAGGAGGGCGCGCGCTTCGGCCGCTCGCTGTTCGGGTCGTCGGCCGCGGGCGGCTCGATGGCCGACCAGGAGGAGCTGCGGCGGCTCACCGACCGCGAGGGCGTGTCACTGCCGGACGCGGTGGGCGCCTTCGGCGTCGAGCTCGACCGGGCGCTCGAGGCGCACGCACAGCTCGCGACCGCGGCGGCCTACCTCGAGCTGCACATCGAGCAGGGCCCGGTGCTCGAGTCGCGCGAGCTCCCGCTCGGCGCGGTGCTGGGGACGTTCGGGGTCGAGCGCTGGCGCGTCACCTGGACGGGCCAGGCCGCTCACGCGGGCTCGACGCCCATGAAGGAGCGGCGTGACGCGCTCGCGGGCGCGGCGAAGCTCGCGCTCGCGATCCGCGACATCGCCCGGGAGACGGGCGGCGGTGCCGTGTGCACGTCGGGCGGCGTGACCTGCAGGCCGGGGATCGTCACCTCGGTCGTGGAGACCGCCGAGCAACTGCTCGACCAGCGACACCTCGACGCCGCGGCGCTCGCCTCGATGCTCGCGCGGGCCCAGGAGCTGTCGCGCGGGTTCGCGGAGGAGGAGCGCATCGACGTCGCCTGGGAGCGGCTCTGGAACATCCAGCCGATCCTCTTCGACGAGACGCTGATCGGCCTCTGCGACGAGGCGATCACCGAGATCGCGGGGGTCTCGCACCGCCTGCCGTCGGGCCCGCTGCACGACGCGGCGGAGGTCGCCCGCGCAGGGGTGCCCACGGTGATGATGTTCGTGCAGAGCCTGCGCGGCCTCTCCCACACGAGGCTCGAGGACACGCGCGAGGAGCACCTCGAGCAGTCCGTGGCGGCCCTCGACCGGCTGGCCGCCAAGACGATCGCGCACGTCGCCGCCGCGTAGGGCACGACCTCCGACCGCTCGATGTCACGGGTCGCCGTCGCCGCGGGGCTCGCCACCGGCGGCCTCCTGACCTGGAACGTCGGCAACGTCGGCGCCGTCGCCGACACGCTCGCGCGCGTCTACGGGGTATCGCTGTCCGCGGTCGGCCTGCTGACGACGGCGCTCTTCGTCACCCACCTGCTGGCGCAGCTCCCGGCGGGGCGCGGGTCGGACGTGGTCGGCGCCCGCACGGTCGCGCTGGCCGCGATCACGGCAGCGGTCGCCGGCAACCTGGTGCTCCTCGCCTCCGACTCATGGGGCGTCGCCATGGTCGGGCGCTTGATCGTGGGTGCCGGCTCGGGCGCCGGCTTCGTCGCTGGGCTCGACCTGGTGCGCGCGGCTGGCGGCGGCACCCTGCTGCACGGCCTGTACGGCGGCGCGACGATGGCCGGGGGCGGGCTCGCGTTGATGCTGGTGCCCGCGCTGACCGAGTGGGCGGGGTGGCGGGCCCCGTACTGGACTGCGCTCGTGCTGGCCTCGGCGGCGACGGGACCCGTGCTCGCCGCCCGCGGGCTGCCGCGCGCGGGCGGCCACGCGGCGGCCACGGTGCTGCGAGACCGGCGCCTGCTCCCGCTGGGCGCGCTCCAGGCGGCGAGCTTCGGACTCGCCGTCGTCGCCGGGGTCTGGGTGGTGCCGCTACTCGAGCGGCAGGGTACGAGCTCGTCCCTCGCGGGCCTGGCGGGCGGGACCGTGCTCTTCGCGGGCGTGGTCACCAGGCCGTGGGGCGGGCGGCTGGCGCGTGGGCCGAGGCGCCCGGCGATCGTGGCGGTGAGCGTGTGCACGACCGTGCTGGGGCTGCTGCTGCTCGCGGCCGGCGGGCCGCTCTGGCTGTCCGCCGCGGGCGCGCTGCTCGCGGGGCTGGCGGCGGGAGTGCCCTTCGCGACGATCTTCGCGGCGGCACAGCGGGAGCGCCCCGACGCCCCGGGGGCGGCAGTCGCGCTCGTCAACGGCTGCGCGGTGCTGACCATCCTCGTCGGCACGCCCCTCGCAGGGCTCGCGTTCGAGCTCCCGGGAGACGGGCGGCTCGCGTTCGCCGCGCTGGCGGGGCTGGTCGCGCTGGCGCTGCTGGCGCTTCCACGCACGCACCTCTAGCCGTGGCGGCGGGGTTGATCCCGCGCGGGGCGGCGCCGCGTGGGGGATAATCGTCGCTCGGGCTCGACCAAGGAGGTTCCGCATGGCCCTCAGCTTCGGCGTCACCGTGCTCCCCGATCCTCCCGCGACACGCCTCGCGGAGCTCATGGCGCTCGGTGAGCGCCACGGTTTCGAGATCGGGTGGACGTACGACTCGCACGTGCTGTGGCAGGACTCGTACCCGGTGCTCGCCCTTGCGATCCAGGCGACATCGAAGATGAAGTTCGGGCACCTCGTGACGAACCCCGGCACGCGCGAGCCGACGGTCGTGGCGAGCCTGTACGCGACCCTGCACGACATCTCCGACGGCCGTATGGTGATGGGCATCGGTCGCGGCGACTCCGCGCGCCGGGTGATCGGCCAGAAGCCCGTGCGGGTCGCCGAGTTCGAGAGCGCCCTCCGCATGATCAAGCCGTTCATGAACGGGCAGGAGGTGCGCTGGAACGACAAGGACCTGCAGCTGAAGTGGGTCCGCCCCGAATTGCCCGAGATCCCGATGTGGGTGGCCGGGTACGGCCCCAGGGCGCTCGGCGTCGCCGGTCGGGTCGGCGACGGCGTGATCATCCAGCTCGCCGACCCCGAGATCATCCAGTGGATCATGAGCACCGCCCGCGCGGCAGCGGAGGAGGCCGGTCGCGACCCCGCCGCGCTCAAGTGCATCGTGTGCGCGCCGAGCCACGTGGGGCCGATCGAGGACGGCCGCGAGCAGACGCGATGGTTCCCGGCGATGGTCTCCAACCACGTGATGGACCTGATCGAGCGCTACGGCGCGGACGGCTCGACGATCCCCACCGCCCTCACCGACTTCGTGCAGGCGCGCAAGTTCTACGACTACAGCGAGCACTCGCGGGTCGGGGCAGCCCACGGTGAGTTCGTCACCGACGAGATCTGCGACCGCTTCTCGGTGCTCGGGGACACGGAGCAGATCACGGCGAAGCTGCGCGAGCTGGAGTCGATCGGCGTCGACCACTTCTCCATCTACCTGATGACGCACGGGCAGGAGGAGACGCTCCGGGCGTACGGGGAGCACGTGATCCCGCAGCTCAAGGGCGTCGTCTCGTAGGCGGGCGCTGCAAGCCCGTGAACGAGCTGCCGGGCGACCAGATCGAGTCCTGGCGCTCGGTGGCGGAGGGCTGGGCGCGGCAACGGGAGGCGCTCTGGCGTGCGACCCGCGCCCTGTCGGAGCGCATGGTGGAGCTGCTCGACCCGCGCCCGGGCGAGAGGGTGCTGGAGCTCGCCGCGGGCTCGGGCGACACGGGGTTCCTCGCGGCGGCGCGGCTGGGCCCCGAGGGGCGGCTGCTGTCGACCGACGCCGCGCCCGAGATGGTCGCCGCCGCGGTGCGGAGGGCGGAGGAGCTGGGCCTCACGAACGTCGAGCTCTCCGTCGTCGACGCCGCCGCCACCGGCCTACCGGGCGCCTCGGTGGACGGCGCGCTCTGCCGCTTCGGGGTGATGCTGGTGCCGGACTGCGACGCAGCGGCGCGGGAGCTGGCCCGCGTCGTGCGGCCGGGCGGACGCGTGGTGCTGGCGGTCTGGGCGGAGGCGCGCGGGAACCCGTGGCTGTCGGCGGTCGGCCGGGCGGCGCTGGAGCTGGGGCTGATCGAGCGTCCAACGCCCGACGAGCCGGGGCCCTTCCGGCTCGCCGACCCGGGGCGGCTGCGACGCCTCGTGGAGGAGGCCGGGCTCCGGGTCGATGTGCTGGAGGACGCCGAGGTGACGTGGCGGGCGGCATCGCTCGACGAGTGGTGGGCGATCGCGCAGGACACGTCGCAGCTCGTCCGCACGCTCGCGGCACGTCTCGGCGAGGCCGGGCTGGCAACCCTGCGCGAGCATGCGGCCGGAGGGCTGCGGGCGCACGCCCGCCCCGACGGGTCGCTGGTCGTGCCGGGGAAGGCACGCGTCGTCCTCGCCGGCCGGGGCTAGAGGATCGTCTTGCCGAGGGCGCTGGCGACGAGCTCGACGGCGGTCGAGGCCGTGGTGTTCTCCCGGTCGAGGATCGGGTTCACCTCCACGACCTCCAGCGAGCCTGCCTGACCCGACTCGGCAACGAGCTCGCAGGCGAGGTGTGCCTCGCGATAGGTGAGGCCGCCACGAACCGGTGTACCGACACCCGGGGCGACCTCGGGGTCGAGAGCATCCAGGTCGAGCGACACGTGCGTGAAGCCGGGGCCGGCGACCCGCGCAAGCGCCTCCGTGACGGCCCGCTCGATGCCGATCCGGTCGATCTCGCTCATCGTGAAGACGCGGATGCCGGTGGTGCGGACGATCTCGCGCTCGTCCGGGTCGAGCTCGCGGACCCCCACGAGCGCCACCCGCGCGGGATCGACGGTGGGGAGTGGCAGCGCCGGATGGGCGAACATCTCGCCGGCGAGGCCGAGCGAGGCCGCCAGCGGCATGCCGTGCACGTTCCCGGACGGGCTCGTCTCGGGGCGGTTGAGGTCGCCGTGGGCGTCGATCCAGAGAACACCTCCCGCGCTCTCCGCGGCGGTGGCCAGCCCGGCGAGCGTGCCGAGGGCGACCGAGTGGTCTCCGCCGAGGACGAGCGGCACTGCGCCCGACTCGACCGATTCGCACACGGCCTGGGCGAGCGCCGCGCACGCGTCGAGGATCTCCGGGAGGTAGCGGGCGCGGAGGTCGCCGACGGCGAGCGCCTCGGGCTCGCGCGTCCTCAGGTTCCCGCGATCCTCGACGTCGAAGCCGATCGAGGCGAGGCGCTCCTCCAGTCCCGCGTAACGGAGGGCGGACGGGCCCATGTCGACGCCGCGCCTGCTCTGCCCGAGGTCGAGCGGCGCACCGATGATCCGGACTGCGCGCTGCGTAGCCACGGTCGGGGAGCCTAGACGACGTGGGGGAAGCCATGGCTCCCCGCGAGCCCCCTGCCCACCTCAACCACCGGGCAAACCGCAGGCCGGCCTCCCGCCGGGTCAAGCACGGCTCCGGCCGACAAGCGATGCGACGCACGAGCCGTTCGGGCATACGGCGGTGCGTGGGACACCCCGCGGCATACCGACATCCTGC
>JAOUEK010000185.1 GCA_029858755.1 Thermoleophilia bacterium | reverse complement strand
CAGCAGCAGCGACGGCCCGCTGCCGGACCCTGGGAGCCGGGCGAGCACGCTGGCACGCTCGGGAGCCTTGCCGACGACGTGGCTCGCGACGCCGTGGGCGGCGAGGTACGCGCGCAGGTGCTCGGCCGCGAGCGTCTCGTTCCCCGGCGGGTTGACCGTGTCCAGCCGGAGCAGCCCCTGGAGGAGCGCCACGACCTCCTGCCGGTGGCTCACGCGACGGGTGCGCAGGTGGGCGCCGTCGCGGCGGGCGATGCGCCCCGAACCGGCTCGTGGTCGGCCATGGGCGGAGCATACTGCGGAGGCAGTGGTCGACCTCTTCGACGACGCCGCACGCGAGCACGCGGCACGGATCGCACCGCTCGCGCAGCGGCTGCGCCCGCGGACGCTGGGCGAGCTCGTGGGCCAGCAGCACGTGCTCGCCGACGGGTCGGCGCTCCGCCGTGCGATCGAGGAGGACCGCGCGCCGTCGATGATCCTTTTCGGGCCGCCTGGTGTGGGCAAGACGACCCTGGCCCGGATCGTCGCCGAGCGCACCGGGGCGGCCTTCGAGGAGCTGTCGGCGGTGTCGGCGCGCGTCGACGACGTGCGCGCCGTGATCCGGCGGGCTCGCGACCGGCTCGGCGGCAACGCGATGCGAACGATCCTCTTCATCGACGAGATCCACCGCTTCGACAAGCGCCAGCAGGACTCGGTGCTGCACGCGGTCGAGGAGGGAGTGGTGACGCTGATCGGCGCGACGACCGAGAACCCCTACTTCGAGGTCAACGACGCGCTGCTCTCCCGCTGCACGGTCGTGGAGCTCGAGCCGCTGACGGTCGAGGAGCTGCTCGAGGTGGTCGCGCGCGGCGCCGCCGAGCTCGCGGCGAGGGTGCCGCCCGAGGTGGCGGCGGAGGTCGCCCGCGTCGCCGGTGGCGACGCCCGCACGGCGCTGCAGACGCTCGAGCTCGCGTGGGAGACGGCGCGCGCAGCGGGGGTGCCCGCCACCCTCGAGCACGTCGCCGACGCGGCCCGCAAGCGCCCACTGCGCTACGACCGCGCCGGCGACAGCCACTACGACCTCGCCTCCGCGTTCATCAAGTCGATGCGCGGCGGTGACGCGGACGCGGCCGTCTACTACCTCGCGGTGATGCTGGAGGGAGGAGAGGACCCGCGCTTCATCGCGCGGCGGATGATCGTGCTCGCCTCCGAGGACGTCGGCAACGCCGACCCACGCGCGCTGCTCGTCGCAGTCGCGGCGGCGCACGCGCTCGAGCACGTCGGCCTGCCGGAGGCGCAGCTCAACCTCGCGCAGGCGGCTGTGTACCTCGCCCGCGCGCCCAAGTCGAACGCCTCCGCGACCGCGATCTGGCGCGCGCGGCAGGACGTCCGCCGCGAGGGCGCGAAGCCGCCTCCCGAGATGCTCCGCGACGCCCACTACGCCGGTGCCGCCGCCCGCGGCCACGGCACCGGCTACGTGTACCCGCACGACGACCCGGCCGGCTTCGCCGCCGATCACCTCCCGGAGGAGCTCCGAGGGCGGACCTACTATCGTCCGTCCGGGCACGGCGAGGAGCGGGAGGAGGTGCAGCGAGGTGGCGATCACGACGGGTGACCGCGCGCCGCGGTTCGATCTCGAGGAGACCTACCAGCAGCGGGTCGGGCTGGACGACTTCCTCGGGCGCCGCAACGTGCTGCTCGTGTTCCATCCCTTCGCCTTCACCGCAGTCTGCGCGGAGGAGGCGCTCGACCTGCAGGAGAACCTCGAGTCGTTCCAGAACGCCGAGACCGACATCGTCTTCGTCTCCTGCGACACGTCCGCCGCGCGCCAGGCGTGGCGCAAGCAGCTCGGCGCCACCTACATCTTCGCTTCGGACTTCTGGCAGCACGGCGCGACCGCACGCGCCTACGGCGTGTTCGACGAGGAGACCGGTGCCGCGGTGCGCGGGACCTTCCTGATCGACAAGGAGGGCACCGTGATCTGGTCGCTCGTCAAGGACGCCGACACCAGGCGGACGGAGATGGTGCCCGAGTCGCTCGAGACGCTCGAGCACGACGGCGGCGACTGACGCCGACCGTGCGCGCCCGGTACGAAGGCGACACGAAGCCGTCACGGTTCCGGCGCGGAACGACGGCTAGCGTGCCGGTAGGGGGGCCGGTGCCCCCCATGCGGGGCGCTGGACCGGAGCCGAGCGTTGAGCCCGACCGGGCGGCTGGCGCCGGCGCAGGTGGCGGGCCGGCGACCGACGCCGCTCGCTGCGCTTCGCGCGCGACGCGCCGCCCTCGACCCCGGTGGGCGGAGCCGAGGCCGTGAGCCGGGAGCTGGCCGTGCAGGCGTGGGGGCCCGAGGATGCGCCCCGGGTCGTGTGCCTGCACGGGGTCACCTCGCACGGCGGGCACTTCCGCCTGCTCGCCGAGGACTGGCTCGCCGACACGCACCGGGTGGTCGCGCCCGACCTGCTCGGCCACGGCTGGTCGCCGTGGGAGCCGCCGTGGTCGATCGACGACCAGCTGGCCGCGATCGTCGCGGCGGTCGGCGAGGAGCCGGCGGCATGGATCGGCCACTCGTACGGAGGCCGGCTCGCCTTCGAGCTCGCGGCGCGGACGCCCCTGGCCGTCTCCCGGCTCGTCCTGCTCGACCCGGCCGTGCACCTGCCGCCGCACGTCGCGCTCCCAGCAGCCGAGAGCGCCCGCAAGGAGCGCGCCTACCCGTCGTTCGAGGATGCGATCGACCGCCGCTACGAGGAGAGCCAGCTGCACGGGGCACCGCGAGAGCTCGTCGAGGCGGAGCTCCGGCACCACCTGGAGCCGGGGGAGGACGGCCGCTGGCGCTACCGCTACTCGCAGGCATCGGTCGTCGCCGCGTACAGCGAGATGGCGTCGGCGCCACCCACGTTCGAGCGGGTGCGCACGCCCACGCTCGTCGTGCTCGGGGCACAGAGCTACCTCTCCTACGACCACCTGCTGGACGGGCACCGACAGGCCCTCGGCGACCTGCTGACCGTGGTCACTGTCGACGGCGGCCACACCGTGCTCTGGGACGCGCTCGAGCAGACGGCCGCGGCGATCGTCGGGTTCCTCTGAGCCCGTCGCGGGCGGCCCGTCGGGGCCACGTGGGCTAGGTCACGTACTCGTCCGCGATCGAGAGGGCCTCGTCGAGGATCGCGACGCCCTCCTCGGCCTCCTCGCGCGTGATCGTGAGCGGAGGCACGACCATGATCACGTTCCAGTGCGTCATCAGGTACAGCCCCTGCTCCAGCGCCGCCTTCGCGAGGCGCGCGACCGGCGCGGCGGCCTCACCCGACCCGTTGTACGGGACGAGCATCTCCTTCGTCTCCCGGCTCTTCACGAGCTCGATCCCCCAGAAGCAGCCCTTGCCGCGCACGTCGCCGATCGACGGGTGCCGCTCCCGAAGGCCGCCGAGCGCCTCGTGGAACCAGTCGCCCATCGCCGCCGCGTTCTCGACGACGCCCTCCTCGCGGAAGGCCTCGATCGAGGCCACCGCCGATGCACAGGCGAGCGGATGGCCCGCGTACGTGAGCCCTCCCGGGAAGAAGCGATCGCGCACGCGGTCGATGACCTCCCCGCGTGCGATCATCGCGCCGATCGGGACGTAGCCGGAGTTGATGCCCTTGGCCACCGTGATGATGTCGGGGACGACGTCCCAGTGGTCGCACGCGAACCACCTGCCGGTGCGCCCGAAGCCGGCCATCACCTCGTCCAGGATCAGCAGGATGCCGTGCCGGTCGCAGACCTCGCGGATCGACTGCAGGTAGCCGTCCGGCGGCACGATGATCCCGTTCGTCCCGGTGATCGTCTCCAGCATCACCGCCGCCACGGTGTGCGCGCCCTCGTACTCGAGGATCTCCTCCAGGTGCGGTGCCCCCGTGCACACCGGGCACGGGTCCGGGTGCCCCGCCGGGCAGCGGTAGGTGTACGGGTCGAACATGCGCACCACCCCCGGCATGGCCGGTTCGACCGCCCACCGGCGCGGGTCGCCGGTCAGCGTGACGGCGGCATGCGTGGCGCCGTGGTACGACCGGTAGCGAGCGATGATCTTGTGCCGCCCGGTGGCCAGCCGCGCGAGCTTGACCGCGTTCTCGTTCGCCTCCGCGCCGCCGTTCGTGAAGAACGACACGGAGAGGTCACCCGGCGTCACCTCCGCCAGCAGGCGCCCCAGGCGCGAGCGCGACTCGTTCGCCATCGGCGGGCCGATCGTGCACAGCTGGTCGGCCTGCTCCTTGATCGCGGCGATGATCTTCGGGTGCTGGTGCCCGATGTTGACGTTGACGAGCTGCGAGGCGAAGTCGAGGTAGCGCTTGCCGTCGTAGTCCCAGAAGTACCGTCCCTCTGCGCCGGCCACGGGAATCGGGTTGATCTGGCTGGGCACCGACCACGAGTAGAGGACGTACTCCTTCGCGTCGGCGACGATCTCCGCGCCGAGGTTCGGGTTGGTCTGGATCGTGGCCATCGTCTCTCTCCTTCGCGTCGCTCGTCACCCCGATCCTAGCCGCGCGCGGCGAGCAAGGCCGGGCGCGGGACGGCGGCGCCGATTGCCGGTCATGGCTGCGCCGGGACGGCCGCGCACGACGAGGCGGCGCCTATAGTCAGGCTGGTGAGTCGTAGTCGTGCAGTGCTTCTCGCGGCCGGTGGGCTGACGCTGGTCGCGGCGACCGTTGCGGTCGTGGTCGTCGTCGCGAGCGGCCGCAGTGCGACAATGAGCCCCGAGCGCTTCCTCGCCCAGGTGCACGAGGTCTGCACGGAGTACGGCGAGCGCCTGGACACGATCGAGCCGCCTACCGACCTCACGCTTGCCGTCGACGTGCACGCGTCGCTCGCGGCCGCGCTTCCCGTGCTGCGGGAGGAGGCGGAGGCGGTCAGGGCGATCCCGCCCCCGCCGTCGCTGAAACAGGATCTCGCCGAGTTCTTCGACCTCACCGACCGCTCCCTCGTGGCGCTCGAGGCGTCGATGCGCGCAGCGGGCGAGCTCGCCCTCTACCCGATGGCGACCGCGTTGTGGCGCTTCGAGGACCTCCGCGACCAGGCGAAGCTCGTCGCCACCCGCATCGGCTTCGACTGCTGA
>JAOUEK010000184.1 GCA_029858755.1 Thermoleophilia bacterium | reverse complement strand
CGAGGCGGATCGTGCCCGCCCCCGGCGTCCCGTCGAGGTCGATGCTCAGGTCGTGCCCGACCCCCTCCGTCTCGGACCCGTCCGGGCCCTCGAGACGACCCATGCCCACGTGGCCGTCGAGCTCGACGGCGACGTCGTCCGGGACGATCACCTCGAGCCTGCCGATGCCCAGCCGGACGTCGACCGACCTCGTCGCACCGTCCAGCCTGACCGCAGCGAGGTCGACCACGAGCTCGCCGATGCCGTGCCGGTACTCGGTCGCGAGGTCCGAGAATGCGGCCGGTACGTAGTCCTGCGAGCCGATGCCGCGGTCGTCCAGCGGCTCGACGACTGCGGCCGCGAGCAGCGCGACGGCGAGGACGGCGCCGACGGGGAAGAGCCAGGGCGCGCCACCGGTCACGGAGGCGACGACGAGCCCGGCGCCGACGACGACGAGCCCGCCCGCGAGCGCGGCGCTCCACGTCACGTCGAAGCGGCCGTCGAGCACGCCTCCGAGCAGCGCGGCGAGCGCCACGGCGAGCAAGCCCAGGACGAGGGCGGTCATGGGAGCACGGCGAGGGACGGAGGCGGCTGGTGCCGCCTCCGTCCTGATCGCCGTCGGCTCGTGCGCCGCCGGCGCGTCGGCCGGCTCGGCGTCGGGCTCGGGCCCCTCGCCGTCGGTGGGCGCGTCACCCGGTGGCGGTGCGGGCGTCACCGGGCGTGCGCTGTCGTCGGGACCGCCGGCATCGCCGGTGCGGCGCCCGATCAGGAGCACGCCGCCGACCACGAGCGCGACCGCCACCGCGACGCGTCCCAGGTCGCCGATCCCGTGCCAGCCCACCAGCAGGCCGACGCCGGCGATCAGGCCGACGATGCCGACCGCCGTCCAGGTGTCGACGGGCGTCGCCGGGCGCGCCGAGCCCGCCTCGCCCTTCGGCATCAGCAGCCAGCAGGCGAGGTAGAGCAGGATCCCGACACCGCCCGCGAAGACGAGCACCAGGAACGCGATGCGGACGATCGTGGGATCGATGCCGAGGTAGTGGCCGATCCCGGCGGCGACGCCGGCGATCTTGCCGTCGGGAGTGCGGACGAGCCGCTTCGGGGAGGAGCCGTGCATCTCGGGTGTGTCCGTTTCGTTCATGCCTCGATCGTCGCTGCTCCCGATCGCGCGGGCAATCGGGTATCGCTGCCGACCGCTCCCGACCGGCCTCGGGGTCGTCTCGGGGAGAGTCCCGAGGGAGCGGCCCGCGCACTCCTGGAATCATCAGGGCATGTCGACGATCGCCGGAGAGCGCGGCCGGTGGGCCGTGCCCGCCCCGAGGCCCGAGCAGCGCGTGGTCGCAGGTGTCGCCGCCGGTATTGCCGCGTCGCTCGGCGTCGATCCCGGCGTCGTGCGCGTCGCCTTCGTGGTGCTCGCCGCCGGGGGTGGCCTCGGGGTGCTGCTCTACCTGCTCGCCTGGGCGGTGATGGCCACGGCCGGTACGCCGGTCGCGCCCCCGACTGACGGGCTCGTGGACGGGCTCGGGCCGATCGAGCGCGTGCTCGGTGTGGCTCTGCTCACCGTCGGCCTGCTGCTGCTGGTGCAGGCGCTCGACCTCGGCTTCGGCCGCAGCACGGTGTGGCCCGTCGTGCTGCTCGGGCTCGGCCTGCTGCTCGCCTGGCACCGCAGGCGCCTCGGCTCCATCGTCGACGGGCGCAGTGCCGCCGTGCGGGTGGTCGCCGGCCTCGTCGTCGCGGGAACCGGGCTCGCGGGGCTGGTCGTCTTCAACCTCGACATCGCCGCCGCGCGCGACACGCTGCTCGTGCTGGCGGCGGTCGTCGGTGGCGTGGCGCTCGTCGTGGCCCCGGCGATCACGGGGCTGGCGCGCGAGCTCGCGGACGAGCGGCGGCAGCGCATCCGCACCGAGGAGCGCGGCCGGATGGCGGCGCACCTCCACGACTCGGTGCTGCAGACGCTCGCGCTGATCCAGCGCGACGCCGACGAGCCGGGTCGCACGCGGGCGCTGGCCCGCGGGCAGGAGCGCGAGCTGCGCGCTTGGCTGTACGGCGGCGACGACGACGCCGGCGTGGGCACGGTGCGGGCCGGGCTGGAGCAGGTGTGCGCAGAGGTGGAGCAGCTGCACGACGTGCCCGTCGAGCTCGTCGCCGTGGGCGCGGAGCTGCCGGTTGACGAGCGCCTGAGGCAGGTGCTCGCCGCGACCCGGGAGGCGATCGTCAACGCGGCGAAGCACTCGAGCGCCGCCCGCGTCGACGTCTTCGCGGAGGTCGAAGAAGGCGTGCTCGAGGTGTTCGTCAGGGACACCGGAGTGGGCTTCGACCCGGGGGCGGTCGCCGCCGACCGGCGCGGCCTCCGCGAGTCGGTCGTCGCGCGGCTGCAGCGCGTCGGCGGCTCGGCCACCGTCACCTCGGCTCCCGGCCAAGGCACCGAGGTCGAGCTGCGCGTGCCGCTGGAGGCCCGATGACGCCCAGGGTCGTGGTCGTCGACGACCACGAGCTCGTCCGAGCCGGGGTCAAGGCCGCGCTCGGCGACCGCGTCGACGTCGTCGGCGAGGCCGGTGACGTGCTGGAGGCGGTCGACGTCGTCGTGGCCACGCTGCCCGACGTGGTGCTGCTCGACGTCCACCTGCCGGGTGGCGGCGGCGCTGCCGTGATCGGCGGCGTCGCGCAGCGCGGCGTCGCCGCCCGCTTCCTGGCGCTCTCCGTGTCCGACGCCGCCGAGGACGTGATCGGCGTGATCCGCGCCGGCGCGCGCGGCTACGTGACGAAGGCGATCTCCGGCGACGAGCTGGTGGACGCGATCGAGCGCGTGGCGTCGGGCGACGCGGTCTTCTCGCCGCGCCTCGCCGGCTTCGCGCTCGACGCGTTCGCGGCGGACTTGCCGGCGCCGAGCGATCCCGAGCTCGACCTGCTCACGCCTCGCGAGCGCGAGGTGATGCGCCTGCTCGCGCGCGGCTACGCGTACAAGGAGATCGCCCGCAGGCTCACGATCTCGATCAAGACCGTCGAGACGCACGCGTCCGCGGTGCTGCACAAGCTGCAGCTCTCCAGCCGCAACGAGCTCGCGAGCTGGGCCGCCCGCCGCCGTCTGCTCTAGCGAGTCGACCGTGTCGCGTCGAGCGCGCGTCGCAGCTCGGCCAGCGAGACCTCGAAGACGGCATGCGGCGTCCCGGCGGCGCACCACACGCGGTCGAAGCGATCGAGCGAGTCGTCGACGATCGTGCGCAGGGGCCGCTCGTGGCCCAGCGGCGGGACGCCGCCGACCGCGAAGCCGGTCACCTCCCGCACCACGTCGGCGCTCGCCCGCCGGAGCCCGAGCTCGTCGGCCGGCACCTGACGATCGCCCGCCCACAGGCACATCACCGGCTCGTCGCTCGCCGCCTCCACGAAGACCAGCGACTTCACGATCTGGCCCAGCTCGCAGCCGCACGCGGCGGCCGCGTCGGCGGCGGTGCGGGTCGAGCCCGGGAGCACGACCACGTCGACCTCGAGCCCGAGCGCGGCGAGCCGTTCCTGGACCCGCGCGGCCGTCGGGTGGAGGGGGCCGGGCACGAGGGGTAGGGTACTCGGCCAACATGGCGTTGCTCTCCGTCCGCGACGTGACGCTGCGCTTCGGTGGCATCATCGCGCTCGACGAGGTGTCGTTCGTCGTCGAGCCCGGGACGATCACCGGGCTGATCGGCCCGAACGGCGCGGGCAAGACGACCGCGTTCAACGTGGTCACGCGCCTCTACTCCCCGGACGCCGGAGACGTCCTCTTCGAGGACGTCTCGCTGCTGCGGACGCCCGCCTTCCGTGTCGTCCGCCGGGGGATCGCCCGCACCTTCCAGAACCTCAACCTCTTCCGCTCGATGTCGGTGCTCGAGAACGTGCTCGTCGGCGCGCACTCGCGGGGCCGCGAGGCCAGCGAGCGCGAGGCGCTGGAGACGCTCGACTACGTGGGCCTCGCCGACACCGCGGCCCTGCCGGCTGCGTCGCTGCCCTACGGCACGCAGAAGAGGGTGGAGATCGCACGCGCCCTCGTCGCGCGGCCGCGCCTGCTGCTGCTCGACGAGCCAGCGGGCGGCCTCAACCACCAGGAGGTCGAGGACCTCGGCGGCTTCGTGCAGCAGCTCCGCGACGACCTCGCGCTCACGATCCTCCTCGTCGAGCACCACATGGGGCTCGTGATGCGCATCTCCGACCACGTCAACGTGCTCAGCTTCGGTCGCAAGATCGCGGACGGCACACCCGAGCAGGTGCAGTCCGACCCGGCCGTGATCGAGGCCTACCTGGGGACCGACGAGTGACGACCCCGCTGCTGGCGCTCGACGACGTCCACGCCCGCTACGGGCCGGTGCAGGCGCTCCACGGCGTCTCGCTGGAGGTGGCGGAGGGTGAGATCGTGGCCGTGCTCGGCGCCAACGGCGCGGGCAAGACCACCACGCTACGGTCGGTGTCGGGCACCGTCCGCCGCTCCGGCGGGGAGATCCGGTTCGACGGCACGCCGCTCCGAGGCGGGCCCGAAGCCGTCGCCAAGGCCCGCATCGCACACGTGCCCGAGGGGCGAGGCACGTTCACCGACCTCACCGTGGAGGAGAACCTGCGACTCGGCGCGTACACGCGTCGCGACCGCGAGGTGCGCGCCGACATCGACCGCATGGCGGAGTGGTTCCCGTGGCTCGCCGAGCGCTCCGACCAGCGAGCCGGGACGCTGTCGGGCGGCGAGCAGCAGATGCTCGCCCTGGCCCGCGCGCTGATGGGGCGCCCCAGGCTGGTGATGCTCGACGAGCCGTCGCTCGGCCTCGCGCCGATGATCGTGCGCGAGATCTTCCGGATCGTGCGCGAGCTCAACGCGGCCGAGGGGCTGACGGTGCTCGTCGTCGAGCAGGACGCGAGGATCGCGCTCGAAAGCGCGGCCCGCGCATACGTGCTCGAGGTGGGACGGGTCGCGGTCTCCGGTGCCGCGGCCGAGCTCGAGGCCGACGAGGCAGTGCGGCGGAGCTACCTGGGGTACTGAGGCGCGATGGCCGACTTCCTGCAGCAGGTGGTGGCGGGGCTCGCCTCGGGAGGCGTCTACGCGCTGCTCGCGCTCGCGCTCGTGCTC
>JAOUEK010000183.1 GCA_029858755.1 Thermoleophilia bacterium | reverse complement strand
GCGGCCGGCGTCGACGTCGCCCGACGCGGTCTTCACGGAGAGGTCGCCTTCGACGGTTCCGACGGAGACGTCGCCGCTGGCAGAGGTCACGGAGAGCGCCGCCACCCGCGCCGCGGTGACGTCGCCGGAGGCGGTCTTCACGCCGACGACGCCGCAGTCCGCGCGCAGGTCGACGTCGGCGGAGCTCGAGTCGACGTCGACGTCGGCCCCTGCGGGACAGGTGATGCGCGCCCCGATCTTCGGCTGCCGCCCGAGCGACAGCAGCCCACCCTGACGGCGAGGGACATCGACGCGGATCTCGTGGCCACCGCCACGCTCCACCGCCTCGACGCGGGCGTCCGCGAGGGCGGCCAGCGTCGCGTCGTCCTGGCGCAGAGGCGTGAGCTCGACCTCGACGCCGCCCACGTCGCCCTGCTCGACCTCGACCCGGCCCGCCGGCACGGCGATCCGCAGGCGGACGGGGCCGTCCACGGTGAACGCGGTCACCCGGTCACCCGCTCCGGTTGCCGGGCTTCTTGGCGGGCGGCCGCACGTCGATGCGAACGCCGCCGGGCCGGCGCCCGCCGGTGCGCTCGTGCAGCAGGATGACGTCCTCCGGGAGGGTCAGCGTCGTGAACAGCATCGCGTGCTCCTTTCGCGTCAGCTCCGGGCGAAGCCCTGGAGCCGGTTGCCGATGCGGCCGCTGCTCGACCGCGTGTCGAGGGCCCGGGACAGCGCGCGCACGATCCAGGCGTTGGCAGACACGCCCTCCTTGGCGGCGGCGGCCTCGAGCGAGGTCTTCAACGTCTCGGGGAGGCGGAGGGTGATGCGGGCGCTCAGGTCGTCGCCGGGCGCCGGCGTGTCGTCGCCCGGGGCCGACTCGTCGACGAACACGAGCTCCGGCTCCCGGCCCGCGAGCCGGAGCTCGACGTGCCCCGCGCGGAGCGTGGCGCTGAGCCCGACGGCAGCCTCGGCGAGCACGTCGAGCAGGCGCAGCGTGAGCGACGACTCGATCGCCTCGGCCAAGCGGCGGCCCGCGTCGGCGGTCGCGTCGTCGCCGAGCGCGGCGGCCTGGGCGAGGTCGTCCTGGAGGGCGGCGACGTAGCGGGTGAGGTCCATGTCGTCAGTATGACATCGAAATGATGTCTGTCAAGGGTCAAATCGACATCTATCCCCTGTCACGTTCACCGTGGCTGCTAGGCTGCGCGCGGCTCCTGGCCACGCCCGGGCCCGCGGCAGGCGCTCCGACCGGGGCGCGCTGCCCCGTCCGTTGACCCACGCACACGAGCCCTTGCTGGAGGATGCACCCCGCGTGAGCTCCGTCGACCCGACCGACCTGCCGCTCGGCCTGACGTTGCGTCGCCTCTACCCGCTGTGGCGTGAGCAGTGGCGCCTGGCCGCGATCGGGCTCTCCTGCGCACTCGTCTTCACGGGGCTCTCGCTCGCGATCCCGGTGATGGTGCAGCGGACGATCGACGACGCGATCGACGGCGGCGACCCCGGGCGGCTCGTCCCCTACCTCGCCGTGATCGTCCTGCTCGGCGCGCTCAGCTTCGTGTTCAACTTCGTGCGGCGCTTCTCGACGGCGCGGATCGGGATCGCCGTCGAGGCGCGCCTGCGCGGACTGCTCTACGACGCCTACCTGCGGTACCCGCGCGCGTTCTACGACCGACACGCCACCGGCGAGGTGATCTCGCGCGCAACCAACGACATCTACCCGGTGCGCTACTTCATCGGCTGGGGCGTGATCCAGGCCCTGCAGAGCGCGATGATGCTCGTCGGCGCCGCCATCGTGCTGACCACGGTGAATGCGCGGCTGGCGCTCTATGCGTCGCTGGCGATGCCGCCGATCGCGGTGCTCACCTACCTCTTCGCGCACCGCGTGTTCCCGATCTCGCGCCGCGTCCAGGAGCGGAAGGGCCACCTCACCGAGGCCACGGACGAGGCGGTGGTCGGCATCGAGATGGTGCAGGCGTTCGGCCGCGAGGACGACGTCCGCGACCGTTTCGGGATGCGCGCCGAGGCGGTGCGCGCGGAGACGATGCGCCAGGCGAACGTGGAGGCCCGCTTCCTCCCCGGCCTCGTCTTCCTGCCCTCGCTGGGAATCGCCGCGGTGCTGTGGTTCGGCGGACGCCAGGCGATCGACGGGTCGCTCACGATCGGCCAGTTCACGCTCTTCATCACGCTGCTGCTGCAGCTCGTGTGGCCGCTCGAGGCCCTCGGCTGGATCATCAACCTCGGCCAGCGCGCGACCGCAGCTGCAGGGCGCTCCTTCGCGTGGCTCGACGCCATCCAGCCGCTGCCGGAGCCGGAGCGGCCGGTGTCGCTGCCGGAGGGGCCACTCGAGGTCGTCTTCGACCGGGTGGCCTTCCGCTACGGCACCGGCGGCGAGGTGCTCTCCGACGTCTCGCTGACCGTGTCGCCCGGGGAGATCGTCGCCGTCTGCGGCGCCACCGGCTCGGGCAAGACGTCGCTGCTCAACCTGCTGCCGCGCTTCTACGACCCGACGGGAGGCCAGGTGCGCGTCGGCGGCGTGGACACGCGCGACGTCCGGCTCGCGGAGCTGCGAACCACGGTCGCCATCGTCACGCAGCGGCCCGTGTTGTTCTCGATCACGCTGCGAGAGAACCTTCTCGCCGCCCGTCCCGAAGCCGATTGGGACGAGGTGCTCGCCGCGTGCGACACGGCGGGGGTGGCGCTCTTCGCCGAGGAGCTCCCACACGGCTACGACACGCTGATCGGCGAGCGCGGCGTCAACCTCTCCGGGGGGCAGCGCCAGCGTGTGGCGCTCGCGCGGGCGCTCGTGGCGGGCGCCCGCATTCTCGTGCTCGACGACCCGATGTCGGCGGTCGACACCGAGACGGAGCGCCTGCTCGTCGCCAACCTGCGACCCGCCGTCGCCGGCCGCACCGTCCTGCTCGCAGGTCAGCGCCTGTCGACCGTGCTCGTCGCCGACCGCGCGGTCGTCCTCTCGGGCGGCACCGTCGTCGAGGAGGGGCGCCCGGGCGAGCTGATCGCTCGCGGCGGGGTGTTCACCGCGCTCTTCGGAGACGAGGCCGTTGTCGCAGCGTAGGAAGCACCGGACGGGCCTCTCCCGGCTCTGGAGCTACACCGAGCAGCAGCGTGGCCGCGCGCTGGTGGTGATGCTGCTCGCGACGGTCTCCGCAGTCGCCCCGGTCGTCGGCTGGCACATCGTCGGCGACGTGATCGATGCGGGGATCCGCGCCGGCGACAAGCAGCGCCTGACCGTCGACGTCGCGCTCTACGTGGGCGTCAACGCGCTCGCGTGGGGGCTCGGCACCGCGACGTGGCTGATGCTCGCGAGCATCGGCCAGCGGATGGTGGTCGCGCTCCGCCGCAGCCTCTTCGAGCACCTGACCTCGCTCTCCCTCCGTTACTTCTCCGAGCAGAAGGCGGGGTGGATCATCGCCCGGCTGACGAGCGACGTCGACGCGCTCTCCGACGTCCTCAACCAGGGCCTGACCACACTCGTCGTCAATACGCTGACCCTCGTCGCCGCGGTCGGCGGCCTGTTCTGGCTCGACTGGCGCCTCGGGCTGGTGGCGCTGCTCGTGCTGCCGCCGGGGATGCTCGTCACCCGCTGGTTCCAGCGCACCTCGCACGTCGCCTTCTCGGAGGTACGGACGCGGATCGCGGCCGTCACCGCCCAGCTGGCGGAGTCGGTGTCGGGCATGGCCGTGGTGCAGGCGTTCAACCGCGAGCGGGCATTCCAGCGCGAGTTCGACGGGCTCAACGACGCGAACCGCCAGGCCAACATCCGTGCGCAGAAGCTCTCCTCCGTCTTCTTCCCGGCGATCCAGTTCCTCGGCGTCGTGGCCACGGCCGCCGTGCTCTTCGCCGGCGCTCGGATGATCGACGCGGACGCGCTGGAGATCGGCACGCTCGTGGCCGCTGTGGGCCTGCTCACGCTCGTCTTCCAGCCGCTCCAGGAGCTGTCCGAGCTCTACGGCCAGGTGCAGGCGGCGGCCGCCGCCATGGAGAAGATCTCCACCGTGCTCGACGCGGAGCGCGACATCGTCGATCGGCCGGGGGCCAAGCAGATGAAGCGCATCGATGGGCGTCTCACGCTCGACGGCGTCGTCTTCGCCTACGGCGAGGAGCCGGTGATCAAGGGCCTGACGATCGACGTGCCCGCCGGCGGCTGCATCGCGCTGGTGGGGGAGTCGGGCGGTGGCAAGTCGACGACGGCGAAGCTGATCGCCCGCTTCTACGATCCGCTCGAGGGCGCGGTGCTGGTCGACGACACCGACCTGCGCGGCGTCCAGCTCCGCTCGTACCGGCGCCAGCTCGGGGTGGTGTTGCAGGACCCGTTCCTGTTCAGCGGCACGATCGCCGACAACATCCGCTTCGGCCGGCCGGACGCGAGCGACGAGGAGGTCGAGGCGGCCGCCCGGGCGATCGGCGTCGACCGCGTCGGCGCGCGCTTCGAGCACGGCCTCGAGCACGTCGTGCGCGAGGGCGGCGCCGGCCTCTCCGCCGGCGAGCGGCAGCTGATCTCGATCGCGCGCGCCCTGCTCGCCGACCCGCGGATCCTGATCCTGGACGAGGCGACCTCCAACATCGACCGGCCGAGCGAGATCCTCATCGAGCGCGCGTTCGACACGCTCCTGCAGGGACGGACGTCGGTGATCATCGCGCATCGCCTGGCGACGGTGCGTCGCGCCGACGAGATCCTCGTGATCGAGAGCGGGCGCATCGTGCAGCGCGGCACCGAGCAGTCCCTGCTCGCCGAGGACGGCCCCTTCCGCCGCCTCGCCCACACGCTCGAGCCCCCCGCGGCCGAGCAGCTCGCCCGCCGCGCCCCAGTGCTCGAACCGAGCTGATCAGCAGCGCGGTGGCCGCGAAGGCCGGCCGGGAGGCAACCGCCGTGAGCGGAGTTGCGACTGACCAGCCGGCCGGCCATGCCCACGGTGCGGCCGCGAAGCGGACGCCTTCAGGGATCCTCGCGTCGGGAAACCGCGAGAGCGGATTCCCGACTGCGGGAGCGAGCGCCCACCCCTGCGACCAACGGGAGGCCACGCCCACGGTGCGGCCGCGAAGCGGACGCCTTCAGGGATCCTCGCGTCGGGAAA
>JAOUEK010000182.1 GCA_029858755.1 Thermoleophilia bacterium | reverse complement strand
TGCAGCGAGACGTCCCGGAGAGATTCACGGCCCCGATCCCCCGGAACGGAGAGCCCTTCCACGGAGAGGACGACTTCGTCCCCCGCCGGCGACTCGCGCTCACGCCGACGCTCGACCTCGAGCTCCCGCCCGACCATCAGCGCGGCGAGCGACCGCGCGGTTGCGGGCCCGGCGTCGACCGTGGTCACCGTGCGGCCGCCACGGAGGATGGTCACCCGGTCCGCGACCGCCTTCACCTCGTAGAGCTTGTGCGAGATGAAGACGACGGCCTTCCCCTCGTCGGCCATCGTACGCAGCGTCTCGAAGAGCGCCGCGGCCTCCTGAGGCGTGAGCACCGCGGTCGGCTCGTCGAGGATGAGGATCCTCGCGTTGCGGTACAGCGCCTTCAGGATCTCGACGCGCTGCTGCTCGCCCACGGAGAGCTGCCAGATACGGGCCTTCGGGTTCACCTTGAGCCCGTACCTCCGGCTCAGTTCCTCGACCTTCGCCTCGATCGTCGACGCGCGCACGACGAAGCGCCGCCCCTCTCCGCGGATGTCTCCGAGAACGACGTTCTCGGCCACCGAGAACGGCTCCACCAGGCGGAAGTGCTGGTGCACCATGCAGATCCCCGCCTCGAGCGCGTCGCGGGGGGACTGGAAGCGAACCGGTTGCCCGTAGAGCTCGATCTCGCCCTCGTCCGGTCGGTAGAGCCCGGTCAGGATGTTGGAGAGCGTGGTCTTGCCGGCGCCGTTCTCGCCCAGGAGCGCGTGCACCTCCCCGGCCGCGACCTCGAAGGAGACGCCCTCGTTCGCGACGACGCCCGGGAAGCGCTTCGTGATGCCGACCATGCGGACCGCAGGGGGCGCAGAGGCGCCGGTCGACCCGGCGCCTCTGATCGTTGCGGCAGGTGTGGGGACCGGCTCCCCCACCCGGCTAGCCCGGTGGGGCGACGCTGGAGACCTTCCCGATCACGCCCTTGACGAGCCACTGCATCGAGTACAGGTCCGGCAGCACCTTGAGCGTCTTCCCCTTCGGCACCACGAGCTTCCCCTTCTGGTCGTACAGCGGGCCTCGGAAGACGTTGAACTTCCCCGACACGATCGCCTTCCGCTTCGCGGCGATCGCCGCCTTCGTCTTCGCGCTGACCTTCGGGCCGTAGGGGGCGAGGCTCGTGAAGCCGTCCTTGATCGACCCGTAGTAGAAGCCCGGCTTCCACGTTCCGTTGATCGCCGCCTTCACGCGCTTCACGTAGTACGGCCCCCAGTTGTAGACGGCGGCGGTCAGCCACTGCTTGGGCGCCGACTTCTGGGCGTTCGAGTCGTATCCCACCCACGGGATGCCCTTCGCCTCCGCGACGACGCCGGCGGCGGGGCTGTCGACGTTCTGACCGAGGACGTCCACGCCGGCGGCGATGAGGTTCTTCGCAGCCGCGGTCTCCTTCGGCGGCGAGAACCACGCGTTCGTCCAGAGCAGCTTCACCCTGGCGCCGGGATGCGTCGCCTGGGCGCCGAGCGTGAAGGCGTTGATGTGTCGAACGACCTCCGGGATGCCGAACGGGACGATGTAGCCGATCAGGCCCTTCTTGCTCGCCGCGCCGGCCGCCATGCCCGACAGGTAGATCGTGTCCTCGCCGGCACCGAAGTACTCGGACTGGTTCTTCTGGATCTGTAGGCCGGTCGCCTGCTCGAAGAGGACATCCGGGTACTTGCGGTACAGCTGCCCGTTGACGCCGTTCTCGAACATCCCGAACGAGCACCCGAAGATCATCGTGTAGCCCTCGCGCACGAGCCCCGCGACGACCTGTGGCACCTGCGCGTTCGAGAAGATGTTCTCCTTGTAGGTGGTCTGCACCTTGGAGCCGAGCGCCTTCTCCACTGCGAGCCGCCCGACGTCGTGCGCCTGCGCCCAGCCCCCATCGTTGTGTGGCCCCGGGTAGATCCAGGCCACCTTGAGCACCTCCTGCTCGGGCTTGGCGGCGCTCGTCGCCGCGACCACGAGTGCGGCGGCCGTCAATCCGAGCACGAGGCACAGAAGTGCTCTTCTCCGTTTCATCCGCTCCTCCGATCCGCGAGAAACCACCTGACCGGCCGACTATAGGACAGCGGGCGCCGATGCGCGCACGACGGCAAGAACGCCGTCCGCGGGTACTAGGCTTGCCCGATGGAGGCCCTCCAGCGTCGCATCGCCGTCGCCCGGGGCGACGAGCCCGCCGACCTCGTCGTGCGCCGTGGCCGCGTCCTCTCCGTGTTCACCCGCGAGTGGCTGACCACCGACGTGGCGGTGGCCGACGGCACGATCGCCGGTCTCGGCGACTACGACGGCCGAGAGGTGGTCGACGCGGACGGCCGCTACGTCGTGCCGGGCCTGATCGACGCGCACATGCACCTCGAGTCGGTGAAGCTGCTGGTCGACGAGCTGGCGCGCCTCGTGCTCCCGCTCGGCACCACCGCCGTCGTCGCCGACCCGCACGAGATCGCGAACGTGCTCGGCGTCGACGGGGTGCACTGGCTGCTCGACGCGTCGGCCGGGCTGCCGCTGGAAGTGTTCTTCATGGCGCCGTCGTGCGTGCCGGCGTCGCCCTTCGAGTCGCCGCGCCGCTCGCTCTCCGACGGCGACCTCGAGGCGCTGATGCGTCGACGCCGCGTGCTCGGCCTCGCCGAGATGATGAACTTCCCCGGCGTGATCGGCGGCGCAGCGGAGGAGCTCGGAAAGCTCGCGCTCCACGGTGCCGCGCACGTCGACGGCCACGCTCCCGGAGTGCTCGGCCGCGAGCTGCAGGCCTACGCGGCCGCCGGGATCGGGTCGGACCACGAGGCCCTGACCGTGGAGGAGGGGCGCGAGCGGTTGCGCGCCGGCATGTGGCTGCTCGTTCGTGAGGCGTCGATGGCGCGGAACCTGGAGGCGCTGCTGCCGCTCGTCCACGAGTACGGGCCGTGGCGGATCGCTTTCTGCACCGACGACCGCGACCCCGAGGACATCGCCGACCACGGTCACGTGAACGGGATGGTGCGGCAGGCCGTCGCCGCCGGCGTCGCGCCCGAGGACGCGCTGCTGATGGCCTCGTTCCACCCTGCGTCCTGGCACGGGCTGCGCCGCCTCGGCGCCGTCGCGCCCGGCTACCAGGCCGACCTGCTGCTGCTGCCCGACCTCGAGCGGTTCGTCCCCGACCTCGTGCTCAAGCGCGGCCTGCCGGTCGGTGACGTGCCGCACACGCCGGTGCCGGAGTGGGTGCGGCAGACGGTGCGCATCCGCGACGTCGCCGCGGAGGACTTCCGGATCGCCTGGTCTGGCGGCGACGCCCGCGTGATCGGGCTCGTGCCCGACCAGGTCGTCACCGAGTCGCTCGTGCGCACGCCGCTCGTCATCGATGGCGCGGCATCTGCGGACCCCTCGCGCGACCTCGTCAAGATCGCCGTCGTCGAGCGCCACCTGGCCACCGGGCGCATCGGGCTCGGCTTCGTCGCCGGCTCGGGGCTGCGCCGCGGCGCGCTCGCCTCGACCGTCTCCCACGACGCCCACAACCTGGTGGTCGTCGGCGTCGACGACGCTGACATGGCGGCGGCCGTCGAGCGCCTCGCCGAGCTCGGGGGCGGCATCGTCGCCGTCGAGGACGGGGCCGTGCGCGCGGAGTGCCCGCTGCCCGTGGCGGGCTTGCTCTCCGACGCGCCGCTGGAGACGGTGATCGCCCAGAGCCGCGCCTGCAACGAGGCAGCCACAGAGCTCGGCTGGTCGGGCGCCACCCCCTTTCTCACGCTCGCCTTCCTCGCCCTCTCGGTGATCCCGCACCTGAAGCTGACCGACCGCGGGCTCGTCGACGTCGACCGCTTCGAGCTCGTCACGCTGCGGGCATGACCGTCCTCTACCACGGCGGCTGGGTGGTGACGTGCAACGACGCGGGCGCGGAGCACCCGTCGGGCTGGGTGCTGGTCGACGGGGCGTCGATCGCCGCGGTCGGCTCGGGGGCCGAGCCGGCCACCGACGAGCGCGTCGACCTCGACGGGGCCGTGGTCACGCCCGGGCTCGTCAACAGCCACCACCACCTCTACCAGACGCTCACCCGGGCCCGCGCGCAGCAGGCCGACCTGTTCACGTGGCTGCGGGAGCTCTACCCGGTGTGGGCGGGCATCGACGCCGAGGCCGAGTACGCGGCTGCCCGCACCGGGCTCGCGGAGCTCGCGCTCTCCGGGTGCTCGACGGTCTTCGACCACCACTACGTCTTCCCGCGGGGCCGCACCGGGCTCGTCGAGGCGGAGGTGCAGGCCGCACGCGAGCTCGGCGTCCGCATCGTCGCCTCCCGGGGCTCGATGGACCTCGGCGCCTCCGACGGCGGCCTCCCTCCCGACGACCTCGTCGAGGACCTCGACGCGGTGCTCGCCGACACGGAGCGACTGGCGGGCGAGCTGCACGAGGCGGGCCCGGGAGCGCGTGTCCAGGTGGCGGTCGCGCCATGCTCGCCCTTCTCGGTCACCGGGCGCCTGATGGAGGAGTCGGCGGCGCTCGCGCGGCGGCTCGCGCTGCCGCTGCACACGCACCTGGCGGAGACGGTGGAGGAGGAGTCCTACTGCCGCGAGCTGTACGGCTGCGCTCCGGTCGAGTACCTCGACCGGCTCGGCTGGCTGGCAGGCGACGTCTGGTGCGCGCACTGCGTCCACCTCTCCGCCGCCGACGTCGCGCGCTTCGCCGAGACGGGCACCGGCGTCGCCCACTGCCCGACGTCCAACCTCCGCCTCGGCGCAGGCATCGCGCCGGTGCGCGACCTCCTCGACGCGGGCGCCAGGGTTGGGCTCGGCGTGGACGGCTCGGCGTCGAACGAGCGCGGCGACCTGCTCGCGGAGGTGAAGCAGGCGCTGCTCGTCGCCCGAGGGCGCGGCGGCCCCGGTGCGCTCACTGCGCGAGAGGCGATCCGGCTCGGCACCCGCGGCGGCGCCGCGCTGCTCGGGCGCGACGACATCGGCGCGTTGGAGCCGGGCCGGCAGGCTGACCTCGCGATCTGGCGCACCGACGGGCTGGAGCTCGGCGGCGCGGTCGACCCTGTCGCCGGTCTCGTGCTCTCGGCGCCGCATCGCGTCGACCGGCTCGTCGTCGGCGGTG
>JAOUEK010000181.1 GCA_029858755.1 Thermoleophilia bacterium | reverse complement strand
GCGAGCGAGGGCTCGATCTTCTCCACCCGGATCGCCGCCGCCTTGAACTCCGCCGTGCCCGACTTCGGGTCGGTGGCGTCGATCGTGAGCAGGTTCGTCTCCACCTCCTCCGGGAAGTGGAACGTCATGAACGCGAGGCCGGCCCGGAGCGACTCGTCAACGCGAACCGGCGCCTCCACCGACCCTCGGCGCGACGAGACGCGGACGATCTCGCCGTCCACGAGCTGCATGCGCTCCGCGTCCTCCGGGGAGAGGTCGATCGACTCGCCGCGGTGCAGCGGCGAGCGGTAGCGGCCGGACTGGGCGCCGGTGTTGTAGGACTCGAGCCTGCGACCGGTCGTGAGCCGGATCGGGTACTCGGCGTCGAGCGCCTCGAAGGGCGGGCGCGCCTCGACGACGCTGAACGGCGCCGGCGGGCCCTCCAGCGGCTCGCGCCAGAGGCGCTCATGGAGGTACAGCGAGCCGGGATGCTCCTCGTCGGGGCAGGGCCACTGGAGGCCGCCGTGCTGCTCGAGCCGCCCGTAGCTCATGCCCCCGTGCATGGGCGACAGCGAGCGCAGCTCGTCCCACACCTGCTCCGCGGTCGGGTGCCCCCAGTCGTGCCCGAGGCGGCGCGCGAGCTCGCAGAGGATCCACGCGTCGTCCCGCGCCTCGCCGGGAGGGTCGAGCGCCTTGCGCACGCGCTGCACGCGCCGCTCGCTGTTCGTGACCGTGCCCTCGCTCTCGCACCACGAGGCCGACGAGGGGAGCACGACGTCGGCGAGCTCGGCCGTCTTCGTCATCACGATGTCCTGCACGACGAGGAAGTCGAGGCCGGCGAGGAGCTTCCGCGCCTGCCCGACGTCCGCCTCGGACTGCGCCGGGTTCTCGCCGATCACGTACAGGGTGCGTAGCTCGCCGCGCTCCATCGCGTGGAACATCTGCGTCAGGTGCCAGCCGTACTGCGGGCGGACGGGGACGTCCCACGCCGCCTCGAAGCGCGCCCGCGCGCCCGCGTCCCGCTCGATGTCCTGGAAGCCGGGCAGCTTGTTCGGGATCGCGCCCATGTCGCCGCCGCCCTGCACGTTGTTTTGCCCCCGGAGCGGGTTCAGCCCCGACCCGTAGCGGCCGACGTGGCCGCAGAGCAGGCCGAGGTTGATCAGCGCGAGCACGTTGTCGACCGCGTTGTGGTGCTCGGTGATGCCGAGCGTCCAGCAGATCATCGCCCGGTCGGCGCGCGCATAGGCGTTCGCGGCCTCGTGGATCACATCCGCGGGCACGCCGGTCAGGCGCTCGCCCTCCTCGAGCGTGAACGGCTCGATCGAGGCCACGTAGTCGTCGAAGCCCACGGTCGCGTGCTCGACGAACGCCCGGTTGTGGAGCCCCGCGCGCACGATCTCCCGGGCCATCGTGTTCGAGAGCGCGATGTCGGAGCCGACGTCGAGCCCGAGCCAGCGGTCGGCCCACTGCGCGGAGGTCGTGCGCCGCGGGTCGACTACGTAGAGCCGCGCGCCCGCGCGCACGCCCTTGAGCAGGTGGTGGAAGAAGATCGGATGCGTCTCCCGCGCGTTCGAGCCCCAGAGCAGGATCACGTCCGTCTCCTCGATCTCGCGGTACGACGAGGTGCCGCCGCCCGCTCCGAACACCGTCGCCAGACCGACGACGCTGGGAGCGTGTCAGGTGCGGTTACACGAGTCGATGTTGTTCGTGCCCATCACCTGCCGCGCGAGCTTCTGCGCCAGGAAGTTCATCTCGTTCGTGGCCTTCGAGCACGAGAAGACCCCGAACGACGTGGCCGCGCCGGCGTCGCGGGCGTCGGCGAACCGGGCTGCGACCTCGTCGAGCGCGGCGTCCCACGACGCTTCGCGCAGCGCGTCGCCGTCGCGGACGAGCGGCGTCGTGAGGCGGCCCTTGGGCATGCGCATCTGGCTCTCCATTCTCCGCGGGACTCGCCCCAAGGATTCCCGCTGCGGGCACGTCGCGTCAAAGTGACCCGGTCGACTCAGTGATAGATGTCATCTATCGAACCTCGTATCATGTGTGGAGTTGGC
The DNA here is from genome assembly GCA_029858755.1 of Thermoleophilia bacterium. Lineage (GTDB taxonomy): Bacteria > Actinomycetota > Thermoleophilia > Gaiellales > Gaiellaceae > Gaiella. The sequence continues at coordinate 3,060 of JAOUEK010000181.1, read as the reverse complement.
CGTCGCCCTGCAGCACCTCGCATACCTCGTCGCGCTCGCGCGCGAGGGGCACTTCGGCCGCGCCGCCGCGGCGTGCGGCGTCACCCAGCCGACGCTCTCGGCCGGGATCCGGAGGCTCGAGCAGGAGACGGGCCTCCCGCTCGTGCGGCGCGGACAGCGCTACGAGGGCCTCACGCCGGAGGGCGAGCGAGTGCTCGGCTGGGCCCAGCGGATCCACGCCGACGTGGACGGGCTGGAGGAGGCGGTGGACGCGGTGCGGCGTGGCCTCTCGGGCAGGCTGCGGCTCGGTGCCGTCCCCACCTCGCTCTCGTCCGCAGCGTCCCTCACCCGCCCCTTCCGCGACGCCTATCCGGGCGTGACGATCGCCGTCTACTCCCTCAACTCGCGGCAGATCGAGCGCGGGCTCGCCGACTACGAGCTCGACCTCGGGCTCACGTACCTGGACTCGGAGCCCCTGGAGGGCGTGCGCACGCTGCCGCTGTACCGCGAGCGCTACCTGCTGCTGACTGCGACGGACGGGCCGCTCGGCCGACGCGAGCACGTCGGCTGGGCGGAGGCGGCCGAGCTCCCGCTGTGCCTGCTCACCGCGGACATGCAGAACCGGAGGATCGTCGACGCGCTGTTCGCCGAGGCCGGGGCCTCGCCCCGGCCGGTGCTGGAGACGAACTCCGTCTCCACCCTCTACCTCCACGTGCGCGACGGCGCGTCGTCGACGGTGATGGCCCACCCGTGGCTGCAGCAGTTCGGTGTGCCGCCGGGCATGCGCGCGGTGCCGCTGGTCGACCCGAGTGCGACACGCGCCATGGGCCTCGTCTGGCTCGACCGCGACCCGGAGCCGCTGCTCGTCGCGGCGCTGCTCGGAATCGCCCGCGGGCTCGACCTGGAGCCGGTGCTCGACAGCCCGTCGCTCAGCGCAGCGCGCGCAGGGCGTTGAGGATCACGGCCACGTCGATCCCCTCCTGCAGCAGCGCGCCGGCGACCGGCGGCAGGTAGCCGAACGCCGCGAAGCCCATCGCCACCAGACTCGCACCGAGCCCGAGGACGATGCTCTGGCGCGCGATGTGGAGGGAGCGCCTGCCGATCCGGATCGCGTCGGCGACACGGTCGACCTTGTCCACGGTGACCACGACGTCGGCCGTCTCGGACGAGACCGTCGCGCCCTGGGCGCCCATGGCGATGCCGACGTCGGCGAGAGCGAGCGCCGGGGCGTCGTTGATGCCGTCTCCGACCATCACCACCGGGCGCAAGCCCGCGCGGGCGCCGATCGCGCGGACGACCTCGAGCTTGTCCTCGGGGCTCTGCTCCGCGTAGACGACGTCGACATCGACGAGCCGCCCCACCTCCTCCGCAACCTCGCGACGGTCGCCCGAGACGAGGGCGACGTGCTCGATGCCGACCTCCCGCAGCGCCTGGGCGAGGCCGGCGGCGTCGGGTCGCACGTGATCCGCCATCACGATCACCCCGGCGACGGCCCCGTCGACGCCGACGACGACCTTGGCCCGCCCGACGCTGTCGCCGCCGTCCAGCTTGGCCGACGCCTCCCGCGCGCCCCTGTAGCCGAGCTCCTCGAGCCAGGCGCCCGAGCCGACCGCCACCTCGTGCCCGTCCACGGTGCCGCGGATCCCCTGCCCGGCCGTCTCGCGCGTGTCCCGAGGCGGCGAGAGCGCCATGCCGCTGCGCTCGGCACCGTGGACGAGCGCCTCGGCGAGCGCGTGCGCGGAGTGCTGGTCGAGCGAGGCGGCGAGGCGCACGACCTCTCCCCCGGGCAGCCTGTCGAGTGCGACGACGCGCTCGATCTCCGGCTCGCCGCTCGTCACGGTCCCCGTCTTGTCGAGCAGCACCGTCTTCGCACCCCCGAGGGCCTCGATCGCGCTGCCGCCCTTGACGATCACTCCCATTCCGGCCGCTCTCGACAGCCCCGCGACGAGCGCGATCGGTGCTGCGAGGATCAGCGGGCAGGGCGTGGCGACGACGAACACGGCGAGGGCCCGTACGGGATCGCTGCTCAGCGCCCACGCCAGGCCGGCGACGACGGCCGTCACCGGGAGGAAGACGATCGCGTAGCGGTCGGCCATGCGCACGAACGGGGCGCGCTCCTCGGCCGCCTGCCGGACGAGTCGAACGACCCCGGCGTAGGCCGACTCGGCGGCGGGACGTCCGACGACGAGGTCGAACGCCTCCCCGGCGTTGGCGGTGCCGGAGAGCACGTCGCCGCCCGCGTGGACGGTGACGGGTAGCGGCTCCCCGGTCAACGCCGACGTGTCGATCACGGCCCCGCGCCCGTCCGTGACCTTGCCGTCGGCGGGCACGACCTCGCCGGCTCGGACGACGACGGTGTCGCCGACCTCGAGCAGCTCCACCGGCACCTCGACGATGGCGTTGCCCTCGCGCCGGTGCCCGAGGCGCGGCGCCCGATCGACGAGCGAGCGGAGCTCCCTGCTGGCGCGCCCCTGCGCGTAGTCCTCGAGGGCGTTGCCGCCCGCGAGCATGAGCGCGATGATCGCGCCCGCCAGGTACTCGCCGAGGAGGAGCGCTCCGAGGATGGCGACGAGCGCGATCGCGTCGACGCCGACGTCCCCCTTGAGCAGCGAGCGGGCGACGTCGAGGGTCAGCGGCACGAGCACCGCGGCCGTCGCGATCGCCCACAGCGTCTCCGCTGCGCCGTGCTGCTCGACGGCGGCGAGCGCGAGACCGCTCGTCAGCGCGCCCAGGATGAGGACGGCGAGGATCCGGTTCAGCGAGCGCGCCACGGCCACATGGTGGCGACGGCGGCCGCCGACGCGCGTCGGTGAGCGCGCGGATCGGTTGACCGCGCAGTCGCGGATCCGCCGAAGCGGATCCGCGACGCGCACACCCCTGAAGGCGGCCGCCTCCGCGGCCGCATGCCGTCGTACGAGCACACCCCACCGACCACCGCGCACCCGCTCGACCGCGCAGCCGCGGATCCGCCGAAGCGGATCCGCGACGCGCACACCCCTGAAGGCGGCCGCCTCCGCGGCCGCATGCCGTCGTACGAGCACACCCCACCGACCACCGCGCACCCGCTCGACCGCGCAGCCG
>JAOUEK010000180.1 GCA_029858755.1 Thermoleophilia bacterium | reverse complement strand
GCCATCTACTACGGCGTCCCCGACGCCTGGGTGAAGGTGGCGTTCGGGGTGGGCGCCGGAGCCATCGCCTATCTCGCGCTCGTCGCCGTCAAGCAGCGCGCCATCGGTTCGCGCGGCCGCCCGCTCACCGGCCCGCGGCCGCGTGGGCGGGGGGTGAGGGATGCGGGTTGACTCCCACTCGGGGGGCTTGTATACAACAACTCTCTGGCGACGACGTCGAAAGAGCCAGAGGGAGGCGGAGCCCAGCAACGGGTGGCGCAATGCCCGCCGGGGAACCGGGGGCGAAAGGAGAGTCGCACATGAGTGATCATGTCGAGTACGACCCCCAGGAGTACGCGGACGCGATCGCGGAGGGGGCGGATCTGGGTCGTGGGGACCTCGAGGGGAGCCCACGCGGTGGCCTCACCCGCGGTGAGCTGATCAAGCGCGGCGCGGTCGGGGCCGCGGCTCTCTCCGGGGCGGGCGCCCTCGCAGGCTCCGCAGCCGCACAGACGTCGGCCAGCGGCAAGTTCACCGGCACCCTGCGCGTGCTCACCCTGGGCGTCGAGTTCCCGACACCGGACATCGCGAAGCAGGCGTCGAAGGATCTGGGCTTCACGGTCAAGCCGATCCTGGCTCCGTCGGAGAAGCAGCCGCAGATCGCGATCACCTCGCCCGACACGTTCGACGTGTTCGGCGGCTACAACTACCAGTCGTTGCTCATCTGGCCGTCCGGCAGCCTGCAGCCGGTCGACACGCGGAAGATCGCGAGCTGGAACAAGTTCTACAGGCTCTTCACCCAGGGCAAGCTGAACCCGCGGTCGAAGGTCTGCACCTTCGGCGACGGCAACGCCCCGTTCCGGACGACGTTCGTCGACCCGGACGGCTCCACCGGGCTGCCCCCGTTCAGCGGCGGGCCGGCGAACAACAAGCAGATCGTGCGCTGGATCGGCGAGAACGGCAAGCCGATCGGCGGCAAGAAGCAGCCTCGCTACATCGTCGGGCCGGCGGCGCACTTCAACGCCGACTCGATGGGCTACAACGCCGACGTGATCCAGAAGGCGCCGAACCAGATGTCCTGGGCGGAGCTCCTGAACACGAGGTGGAAGGGCCGGGTCTCGCTGCTGCGCGATCCGGGGATCATGTCGCAGGACGCCGCGTTCGCCGCGTCGGCGCTCGGGCTGATGAAGTTCAAGGACTTCGGCAACCCGACCAAGGCCGAGATCACGCGGCTGTACAAGATCATGACCAGGTACAAGAAGCAGGGCCAGTTCCGCGCGTTCTGGTCGGCCTTCACCGACTCGGTCAACCTGATGGTCTCGAAAGAGGTCGTGCTCGAGTCGATGTGGTCGCCCGCCGTGGCGCTCGTCAAGGCGGCAGGGATCAACATCCTCTACGCGGCGCCCAAGGAGGGCTTCCGCGGCTGGTGCAGCGCCGAGGGCATCTCGTCGAAGGTCACCGACCCCGCGAAGCTGCAGGCCTGCTACGACTACATCAACTGGAACTACAACGGGTACCTCGGCGCCGTGATCATGCGCCAGGGCTACTACATCGCCAACGGGCAGAGGCTGCTCCCGTGGATCAAGTCCTCTGCCGGCAAGGCCGCCGGGTTCACCCCAGCCGAGTACGACTACTGGTGGGGCGGCAAGCCGGCCGCGAGTGACCTGCCGGGCATCACCGGCAAGGTCGGCGACATCAAGAAGGGGGAGCGCCGTGAGGGCGGCTCGTTCTCACAGCGCATCTGCAAGTACGCCTCCTGGAACTCCTATCCGCGGGAGAGCGTGTTCCTGGTCAAGACGGTGAACGACTTCCTGTCCGCGTAGTGGCTGCATGACGGATCAGGCGGTCTCGCATCAGGAGGGGGCGGCGGCAGCCGCCCCCTCCACAGCACAGCCCGCTTCGCAGCCGTCCGGGCTCGATCTCGTCGGGCTGACGAAGGTGTTCGCCGGCGGCACGGTCGCCGTCGACGACGTCAACCTCCACGTCGACCACGGCGAGTACGTCGTCCTGCTCGGCCCGTCCGGCTGCGGCAAGACGACGACGTTGCGCATGATCGGCGGCCACGAGTACCCGACGGAGGGCGACATCCTGCTCGACGGGCAGTCGCTCGTCGACCTGCCGCCGCACAAGCGGCCGACGACGACGGTCTTCCAGCACTTCGCGCTGTTCCCGCACCGCACCTCGTTGCAGAACGTGGAGTTCGGGCTGAAGATGCACGGTGTCAGCAGGACCGAGCGGCGGGCGGAGGCGATGAAGGCCCTGGAGATGGTGGGCCTCGAGACGCTCCACGACCGAAAGCCGGGCGCGCTCTCGGGCGGGCAGCAGCAGCGCGTGGCGCTCGCGCGGGTGCTCGTCACCAAGCCGCAGGCGCTCCTCCTCGACGAGCCCCTCGGCGACCTCGACCGCCTGCTGCAGCTGCGCATGCGCGTCGAGCTCCGCGAGCTCCAGCGACAGCTCGGGCTGATGTTCATCCACGTCACCCACAACCAGGAAGAGGCGCTGTCGATGGCCGACCGGATCGTCGTCATGAACGACGCCCGGATCCAGCAGGTCGCAGACCCACTGACGATCGCCACGAAGCCGGCCACCGAGGTGGTCGCCCGCTTCATGGGCGACAACAACATCGTCCGCGGCAAGGTCACCCAGCGCGACGGCGACCGGCTGGTGGTCGAGGACGAGCAGCACGTCAAGGCCAGCGTCCATGCTCCCGGCGCTCGCCACGCAGTCGGCGACCCGGGGATGATCGCGATCCGGGCGGCGGCGGTGACGGTCGACGCGGACGGCTCCACGGCGGGCGAGCTCAACTCGGCCGAGTGCGAGATCGTCTTCGTGGAGTTCCTCGGCGACCTCGTCAAGCTCCACCTGGTCGCAGGCGGCGAGCGCATGCTCGCCAAGGTCGGCGCCGAGGAGTACCCGAGGCTGCGCGGCCGCGAGGGCGAGCGGATCCGCATCTCGTGGAGGGAAGAGGATGTCCAGCTCCTCGATTCCTGAGCAGGTCGGCGCGGGAGCCGTCCCACCACCGCAGGCGCACCGCGGCAAGAGGCGCAGGCGTGACCGCGAGAGCGGGTGGGTGACGGCCGCGCTGGCCGCGCCCGGCTTCCTCTGGATCGGCTTCTACCTGATCGCGCCGCTCGTGATCATCGTCCTCGTCAGCTTCTGGACCTGGACGGACGCGGGCTTCGACAAGACGCTCACGACGGCGAACTACCGCGAGCTCTTCAACGACTCGACCTACTGGGAGAACATGCTCTCGACGGTGATCACGTCGGCGATCGCCGTGGTGGCCTGCCTCGTGCTCGGGTTCCCGGTCGCGTACTTCCTCGCGCTCAAGGTGCAGAGCCTGCGCATCCAGATCGCGCTCTTCATCATCGCTTTGGCCCCCTTCTGGACGAGCTTCCTCACCCGCGCGATCGCCTGGACCTTCCCGCTGATGGGTCGTGAGGGGGCCCTGAACCAGGTGCTGATCAAGCTGCAGATCATCTCGGAGCCGCTCCCGGAGCTCGGCTTCTCCACGCTCTCCGTGCGGCTGGCGATGATCCAGCTCTACATCCTCTTCATGATCACGCCGCTCTTCTTCACGCTGGCGCAGGTCGACCGCTCTGCGCTCGAGTCGGCTCGCGACCTCGGCGCCAACTGGTGGGGCACGTTCCGGGAGGTGATCCTGCCCCAGACGATGCCCGGCATCGTGATCGGCTCGATCTTCATCTTCGTGCTCACGATGGGTGACTACGGCACGGTGGCGACGGTGGGCGGGGGCAACATCACCTCCGTCGGCACGCTGATCAACTCGAAGATCGGGGCGGTCCAGTACCCACAGGGGGCGGCCTCGGCCGTGCTGCTCGTGATCGTCCTGCTCGCCGGCGTCTGGGGGATCACGCGCTTCGCCAACCTGCGGGAGGAGCTGTGATCGAGACCATGGCCTCGGCGGCGGCGCCGGCGGCGCGACCGCAGGACACGGTCGTCCGCCGGGAGATCAAGCAGCGCCGGGACTGGGCGAAGTGGGGGCTCGCCGTCTACTTCGCGCTCTTCCTGTTCGTGCTCTACATCCCCATGGTGCTGATGGCGATCCTCTCCTTCCAGGGGTCGACCGGGCAGCTGACGTTCCCCTTCCGCGGCCCGTTCAGCATCGACTGGTGGCGGACGCTCTGGGACACCAACCTCTTCAACACGATCGCCGACGACGTCAGCGCCTCGGGCCGCCAGTCCCTGTGGCTCGCGCTCGTGGCAGGCGTGCTCGTGGCGCTGTTCGGCTTCTCGCTGTCGATGGCGTTCCGCCGCCGCTGGCGGCTCAAGGGCGACGTGCTCGCCTTCTACATCCTCATGCTCGCGCTGATGACACCGGCCTTCCTCGTCGGGCTGGGCAACCAGCTGCTCTGGCGCTACATGGGCGAGACGCCGAGCCTCTGGTACACGGCGCTCGGCGCCAACGTGATCTGGGGGATCCCGTTCTCCTTCCTCGTCATGCTCGCGGTCTGGAACCGGTACGACCGCCACGTCGAGGAGGCGGCCCGTGACCTCGGCGCGGACGGCCCCACCACGTTCCGCGAAGTGACGCTGCCGCTCGTCTGGACCGGCATCTTCGGCAGCTTCCTGTTCGGGTTCACCCTCGCCTGGAACGACTTCGACCGCACGATCCTGCTGCAGAACGGCTACCAGGCGCAGCCGCTGCCGGTCCTGATCGGCACCTGGCCGCAGAGTCGGCCGATCCTGCCCAACCTCTACGCCCTCGGCGCGGGGACGACGGCGGTCACGCTGGCGCTGATCTTCGTCGTGCTCATCGCCGTCACGCTCCGCCTGCGCGTCCGCGGCGCGCCGGTGCGCCGCGTCGAGGAGGAGTTCGGCGAGGAGGTCGGCGGCAGCCTCGACGTCGCGGGGACGGCCGAGCTCACCAAGAAGTAGGCCGGTCGTGTCGACCGTCGTCGTCGTGTCCACGGGCGGCACGATCGCCATGCGGCCGGACCCAGCGACGGGGAAGCTCGTGCCCGCCGTGTCGGGCGACGAGCTGGTGGAGATGCTCGACTGGCCGGAGGCGCCGCCGCTCGAGCTCGACGACTTCGTGCACGTGCCGAGCTTCGACGTGCACGGCGCGCTGGCGCTGTCGCTCGCCACGCGTGT
>JAOUEK010000179.1 GCA_029858755.1 Thermoleophilia bacterium | reverse complement strand
CCCGCTACTCCCGAAAGGCCCGCAATCCCGGGCCTTTCTCCTCTTTCGGCTGGTGCTCCGACACCGTTGAGGTGCCAACGAGGCACCACTCCGCCGAGACAGCCGCGCGTATCGTGGCCGCGGAAGCCCCAGGCGGCGGCCGGAGTGGGTCCTCGGCTCCCCTGGGATGCGCTCCGGGGGTCAGGCCCGTGTGGGCAGAGCCCCTCGGGGATCCGGTAGGTGATCCGAGGTCGCGCTGTACACACCCTGCCCCCCTGGTGCTGCCAAGGGCCTCGGACAGGGCCCTTCGCCGTTCAGGGCTGCGTGCGACCCGAGAGTGCAGGCCCCGCGGCGAGGGCGGCGAGCAGGGCGACGCCCGCGAGGTACGAGAGCGTCGACACGAAGCCGACGGCCGGCCACGCCATACGGCGGTGGATATCACCTCACGTCTGCTCAACGCCGTCCTCGGCGAGGCGGCCATAGCCCCGAGCGAGGGTGGGCCTGCGGCCGAGCTGATCAGGTCGATGGTCGCGGGGCTCGCGGCGACACGCGGCTGATCGACCGGGGGCGACGGCGCGGCGCGACGATGCCCCCGGCTCCTGTGATGCCCGCCGGGCACCGGTCTCGACCGGCACCCGAACGGCAGGACACGGCGACTACCATCACGGGGTGACCGCGATCGACCCCAGCCCGTCGCGCCGGGCGCCCGGGCCCGACCCCGTCGTTCCCGACAGCGAGCCCGTCGAGACCCAGGAGTGGCTCGACTCCGTCGACGCCGTCGTCGAGTACGACGGCCTCGAGCGCATGAGCTTCCTGCTCGACCGGGTCGTCGACCACGCGCGTCACGAGGGCGTGCCGGTCACCTTCGCCCACGAGACGCCGTACGTGAACACGATCCCGCCGGAGCACGAGGACCCGGTTCCCGGCGACCCGGAGCTGGCGCGAAAGGCGGCGGCGCTCGTCCGCTGGAACGCGGCGGCGATCGTGCTGCAGGCGAACGTGGAGTCGACCGAGCTCGGCGGGCACATCGCGAGCTACCAGTCGGCCGAGACGCTCTACGAGGTCGGCTTCAACCACTTCTGGCGCGCACGCACCGACGAGCACCTCGGCGACCTCGTCTACCTGCAGGGCCACTCCTCGCCCGGCGTCTACGCACGCGCGTTCCTCGAGGGGCGCCTCACCGAGGAGCACCTGCGGCGGTTCCGGCAGGAGGTGGACGGGGGCGGGCTCTCCTCGTACCCGCATCCGTGGCTGATGCCCGAGCTCTGGCAGTTCCCCACCGTCTCCATGGGCCTCGGCCCGCTGATGGCGATCTACCAGGCGCGGTTCGTGAAGTACCTCGCCGCGCGCGGCATCCTCGACCCGGGCGATCGCAAGGTGTGGGCGTTCATGGGGGACGGTGAGATGGACGAGCCCGAGTCGATGGGCGCGATCGCGCTCGCCGGCCGGGAGCGCCTCGACAACCTCGTCTTCGTCGTCAACTGCAACCTGCAGCGGCTCGACGGCCCCGTGCGGGGCAACGGGAAGATCATCCAGGAGCTGGAGACGAACTTCAACGGCGCCGGCTGGAACGTGATCAAGGTGATCTGGGGCTCGAGCTGGGATCCGCTGCTCGCCGCCGACGAGGAGGGTTGGCTGCGGCGGCGGATGCTCGAGGCCGTGGACGGCGAGTACCAGACCTTCAAGTCGAAGGACGGCGCGTACGTCCGCGAGCACTTCTTCGGCAAGTACCCGCAGACCCGCGCCATGGTGGAGGACTGGACCGACGACGAGATCTGGGCGCTGCGCCGCGGCGGCCACGACCCGCAGAAGGTCTACGCCGCCTATGCCGCGGCCGCACGCCATACCGGATCGCCGACCGTGATCCTGGCGAAGACGATCAAGGGCTACGGGATGGGCCAGGCCGGGGAAGGAAAGAACATCACCCATCAGGCGAAGGCGATGGACGAGGCCGCTCGGCTGGCGCTGCGCGACAGGCTCGAGCTCCCCCTGAGCGACGAGCAGGCGATTGCCGCCACCTTCTACCGGCCAGAGGGGAGCCCGGAGCTCACGTACCTGCAGGAGCGCCGTGAGGCGCTCGGCGGCCCGCTGCCGGCGCGGCACACCGACGCCGAGCCGCTGCCGGTGCCGCCGCCGTTCGAGAGCGTGCTCGAAGGGAGCGGCGAGCGCGAGAACTCGACGACGATGGCGTTCGTCCGCATCCTCAACACGCTCGTCCGCGACGAGGCGATCGGCCCGCGCGTGGTGCCGATCGTCCCCGACGAGTCACGGACGTTCGGGATGGAGGGGATGTTCCGGCAGCTCGGGATCTACTCCCGGGTGGGGCAGCTGTACGTGCCGGAGGACGCCGACGACTTCATGTTCTACCGCGAGGACGAGCACGGGCAGATCCTGCAGGAGGGGATCAACGAGGCCGGTGCCTTCTCGTCGTGGATCGCGGCCGCCACGTCCTACGCCAACCACGGCGTGACGATGGTGCCTTTCTACGTCTTCTACTCCATGTTCGGGTTCCAGCGGGTCGGCGACCTCGCGTGGGCCGCCGGCGACAGCCGTGCGCGCGGGTTCCTGATCGGCGGCACCTCCGGTCGGACGACCCTGAACGGCGAGGGCCTGCAGCACGAGGACGGCCACTCCCACCTGCTCGCCGCCACGATCCCGAACTGCGTCGCCTACGACCCGACGTACGCGTACGAGCTCGGCGTGATCGTCCGCGACGGCCTGCGCCGCATGTGCCACGAGCAGGAGGACGTCTTCTACTACATCACGGTGATGAACGAGAACTACCTCCAGCCCTCGATGCCCGAGGGCGTCGAGGAGGGGATCCTGCACGGCATGTACCTCGTGCGCGAGGGGGCGAAGAGGAACGGCGCGGGGCGGGTGCAGCTCCTCGGCTCGGGCGCGATCCTGCGCGAGGTGCTCGCCGGCGCCGAGCTGCTCGAGGAGGAGCTCGGCGTCGCAGCGGACGTGTGGAGCGTGACGAGCTTCACGGAGCTCCGCCGCGAGGGGATGGCGGTCGAGCGCTGGAACCGCCTGCACCCGACGGAGGAGCCGCGCGTGCCGTACGTGCACGAGTGCCTCGCCGGCCGTACCGGGCCCGCGGTCGCCGCCTCCGACTACATGCGCGCCTTTGCCGACCAGATCCGGCCGTTCGTCCCGGGCCGCTACGTGACCCTCGGCACCGACGGCTTCGGCCGCTCCGACTACCGCGTGAAGCTGCGCCGCTTCTTCGAGGTCGACCGGCACCACGTGGCCGTGGCGGCGCTGAAGGCGCTCGCGGACGAGGGCGTGGTCGAGGCGACGGTCGTCGCCGAGGCGATCGAGCGCTACGGGATCGACGCCGACGCCGATCCGCCCTGGCGGCGTTGAAGCTCGGGCAGCACTGCGTGCTCCCGGGCCGTGGCGAACGGAGACGAGCGAGGACCGCCGACGAGCACCAACAGGGCGTGGCAGAAGACATCGAGGCGAGAACTGACTACACTGATTGCGGGGAGTAGGGCTGGTTCTCAGCAAGGGGGAGTCCATTGCGGATCGCGATCGTGGTCGCCGTCGTCCTGTCTGCGTCGGTACTCTCGGGTGCGGTCGGCTCGGTGCCTCGGTCCGGGCTGCCGGACGCGTCGGCGGCGACCAACAACATTGCCGCGGACACGCCGCGCATTCGCTACAGCTTCGCCGGGGTCGGCACCGAGGCGACGTCGCTCGTCGTCGGCGCGTCCATCGACACGCGCGGCAGCGACACCACGTACTACGTCGAGTATGGTCGCAGCGCGCAGTACGGGTCTCGTACGCCGGCGCAGACCCTTCCGGCCCGGCCGCAGCCCGGCAGTGGCTTCCCCACTGTCGGTGAGATCCGGGTGGCCGTCACGGGCCTGTCGCCGGAAACGAGGTACCACTACCGGCTCGTCACGACGAACGCATTCGGGGCGACCGCGGCGCCGGACCGCACGATCGTCAGCGGCGGGAAGGCGCCTCGACTGTCCGACGCATTCGTCCGGAACGGGCGCACCCCGAGTTCGATCGTGCTCGCAGCCACGGTCGACACGGCCGGGCTCGAGACGGTTTCGCGGGCCGAGTGCGGGCCTCGCTATCGCATCAGGAGCGCAGACGTTGTCGTGCCCGCGGTGCCGAGCCCCGGGAACTGGTCTCCGACGAAACGCGAGACCCGCTTCACCCTGAGCGGCCTGAAGCCGGGGAAGCGCTACCTCTGTCGCATCGTCGCGTCCAACGCTGCTGGATCGGCCGCATTCCAGCGCGACGTGGACGGGAAGCCCCCCCATGGCATCCAGTTCCCCGCGGTGGGCCCCGGGCCGACGGCGACGTCCGTCGTCCTCGGTGCGATGATCGATACCGGCGGGCTTCGAACCACGTACTCGGTCGAGTACGGGCCCGAACCCAAGTACGGCTCGAGAACGCGGCCGCGGAGCCTCCGTCCCAAACCGGGAAAGGGGTGGAGCCCGACAACCACCGAGGTCCGTGTACCGCTCTCTGGTCTGTCGCCGGCCACGACCTACTACTTCCGGATCGTGGCGACGAGCTCAAAGGGGACGAAGTCCCTGGCGCGCTCCTTCGTCAGCGACGGCAGCAAGCCGGCGATCTCGTACGTGTTCGCGGGCCCGTCGACGGGAACGTCATCGGCGACGTTCGGCGCAGGGATCGACACGGGAGGGCTGCCGACGAGCTTCTACCTGCAGTACGGCCCCGACGTCAGCTACGGCTCGCGGACGGAGTCGGTGGCGCTCGCCGCGCTCCCGAGCCCTGAGAGCTTCCGGCCGACCAGCGACGAGGTGAGAAGCGAGGAGATCATCGTGTCGCCCGGCACCACACTCCACTACCGCTTCGTCGCGACCAACGAAGCCGGCACGACGGTCTCGTCCGACCGCACGTTCAGAGCCGGATGACCCGCCGTCGGCGGCGGGTGGTCGCAGCTGGGGCGTTGTGCGCGGCGGCTGGTCTCCTGGCGACGAGCGGGTTCGATGCCGGAGGACGCGCGGCGACCCCGATACGTCATCCTCACCGGCAGGGCGTGATGCCCGGGTTCGCGCCAGGCGCCCTCCCAGGCGCGCGCGACCGGCGGTCCGGCGGCGTGCGCGATGCGAGCCTCGGGGCCGGCGCTCGGGCTGTTCCATTCGTCGGCTCGAAGCGGCGCACGTACCCGCTCCTCGCT
>JAOUEK010000178.1 GCA_029858755.1 Thermoleophilia bacterium | reverse complement strand
GCCGATCGCGAGCCCCGCGTAGACCAGCGCGACGGGGCCCGCCCATCCGGCGCCGACACGGAGCAGCGACCCGGTGCCGAGGAGCGCGGCTGCGAGCAGGCCGCCGAACAGGTAGTAGACGCGGAAGGAGCGGTCATCCCACCCGGCGGCGGCGCCCCAAGCGAGGGCGGCGGCCGCGACGGCGAACGCCCCGAGTGCCGCCGCCCAGGCGAGCTGGCCCGGCTGCGCACGAAGCTGCCGCCGTCGAACGAGCTCCGCGGCGAGGCGGCAGGCGACGACGGCGGCCGCGAAGGCGAGCAGCACGTCCACGGCGCGAGAGCCTAGCCGGGGACGGGTCTTCGCTCCGTGTGACGGCGACGCGACCCCGTCGTCACGTACGATTCCGCACGTCCGTGCCGGAGACCGCCTCGTGAGCGCCCGCCCCGCCGCCGTTCTCGTCGCGCTCGCCGCTGCCGTGCTCGCCGCCGGCACTGCCGCCCTCGGGGCCACTGCACCGCGCGACCACGCTGCGGAGGCGTGGAACATCCTCGCCCCCGGACAGGCGGGCGGCGTCGCCTTCACCGAGAACTCGACCGACCAGGCGGCGCTCTACGACGCCCTTACGCCCCTCCAGGACCGCATCAGCGCAGCGACCGTCAGGCAGCTCTTCAAGCGCGAGACCCTCGGCCTCGGCGGCGAGCGCGCGGTGCGCGTGGAGCGCCCACGCGGCGGTGTGGTCGTCCGGCGCGACCGCTTCGGCGTGCCGCACGTCGACGGCCGCCGCGACGTCGACGTGGCCTTCGGTGCGGGCTGGGTGACGGCGGAGGACCGGCAGCTGATCATGGAGCTCCTCCGTGGCCCGGGCCGGGCCGCCGCCCTCGACGTGCCCGGCCTCGACGCCTTCTCGCTCGCCCTCTCGGGCAAGACGTTCGTCCCCAGCCCCGCCGCGGAGGAGCGTCTCGCCGCGCAGTTCCGGCTGCTCGAGCGCCAGGGCGCGAAGGGGCGGCGGGTCGTCCGTCTGATCGACGCGTACGTGGCAGGCATCAACGCCTACTACCGGTCCGCGAAGCTGCCGATCCAGCCGTGGACGCGGACGGATGTCGTCGGCATCGCCGGGCTGATCGGAGCCGTGTTCGGCGCGGGCGGGGGCGACGAGTTGCGTCGGACGAACTTCCTTGCGCTGCTCCAGGACCGCCTCGGCGCCGAGCGGGGCCGTCGGGCATGGGAGGACCTCAGGCTGCGCGACGACCCGGAGGCGCGCGTCGCCGTGCCGGGCGTGTACGCGTACGGGCGGCGGCCGACCAGCGAGCTCGGCAACGTCGTGGTCGACGCCGACTCGTTCACGCCGGCGGGGCCCGCGTCGCAGCCGGGCTCGTCGCTGACGCCGTCCCGTCTCGGCATGTCCAACGCCCTGCTCGTCGGCAAGGGCCGCTCAGCGACCGGCCGCCCGCTGATGGTCGCCGGCCCGCAGGTCGGCTACTACTACCCCGGGATCATGCTCGAGCTCGACCTCCACGGGGGCGGGTTCGACGCACGCGGGGCTGCGTTTCCGGGCATCTCCTTCGCGGTGCTGATCGGGCGCGGCCTCGACTACGCGTGGTCTGCGACCTCCGCGGGCTCGGACCTCGTCGACCAGTACGCGGAGACGCTGTGCGACGGCAGCGACGTCAAGTACCTCTACAAGGGCGAGTGCCGGGCGATGACCCGGTTCGACGCCGGGGTGCTGAAGGGCGGCCCGGGAGCGCCCGACGTGCTCGTCGAGTACGACGAGACGGTGCACGGCCCGGTGATCGGCTACGCCCGGGTCGGCGGGGCGAAGGTGGCCATCACCTCCCGCCGCTCGACACGCGACCGCGAGCTCCTCGCCGCGCCGTTGTTCGTCGACCTGTCGACGAACGCGATCCGCTCCGCAGGTGACTTCAAGCGGGCCGCTGCCCGCTTCGAGCTGACCTTCAACTGGCACTACGTCGACAGCCGGAGCATCGCCGAGTTCACGACGGGGCGGCTGCCGATCCGACCCTCGACCGTCGACGCGGGCCTACTCACGAAGGGCACCGGTCAGTACGAGTGGCAGGGGTTCGCGTCGGCCGGCGCGCACCCGCAGGTCGTCAACCCGAGAGCCGGGGTCATCCTCAACTGGAACAACAAGCCGGCGCGCGGCTACGCCGCGTCCGACTCGGAGTGGTCGTACGGCAGCGTGCAGCGTGTCGACCTGCTCTGGAGCAACGTGCAGGCCCGGCGCAAGCACACGCTGGCGTCGCTCACTGCCGCCATGAACCGTGCGGCGACCACCGACCTGCGTGTCGCCCGCGTCTGGCCCGTGATCCGCGAGGTTCTGGCCGCAGGCAAGCCGCCGAACGACCGCGCCGCCGCTGCGGTGCGCGTCGTCGACGAGTGGCTCGCCGCGGGTGGCAGCCGGCTCGACGGCAACGCCGACGGGGACATCGACGCGCCTGGCGCAGCGGTGCTCGACGCCGCGTGGGACGGCCTCACCGAGGCCGTCCTCGCGCCCGTGCTCGGCCCGCTCACCGACGAGCTCGCGCGCCTCGTGCCGCGCGACGACGCCGCCCAGACGTCCAACGGCTCCGCCTACCTGTCCGGCTGGTACTCGTACGTGGACAAGGACCTGCGGGCGCTGCTCGGCCGGCCGGGGCCGGCACCGTTCGGCACGCGGTACTGCGGCGCCGGCGCCCTCGTCAGGTGCGCGGAGTCGCTCTGGGCGGTGATCGACGCGGTGGCCACCGCGCTGGGCGCCGCCCACGGGAGCGACCCGTCGCTGTGGCGGGCGAGCGCGACCGCGGAGCGCATTCGACTGGTCCCGGGGATCAACCCGACGACGATGCGCTGGACGAACCGGCCGACGTTCCAGCAGCTGATCTCCTTCGCCACGCGACGGCCCTAGCGTCGGCCAGGCACGCAGGTACGCTGGCGCCATGGCGCGCAAGCGGTACCTCCTCACGCCGGGGCCCACGCCGGTCCCCCCCGAGGTGCTCGCGGCGATGGCCGAGCCGGTCATCCACCACCGCTCGCCCGACTTCAAGCGGGTCCTGGCCGAGGCGCGGGTGCACCTGCGCGACGTCTTCCGGACGCGCAACGAGGTGCTCGTCTTCACCGCCTCGGGCACCGGGGCCTTCGAGTCGGCGCTGGTCAACCTGCTCTCACCGGGAGAGCGCGTGCTCGCGGTCTCCTGCGGGGAGTTCGGCGAGCGCTGGCAGGCGATGGCGTCCGCGCTCGGCTGCGAGGTCGTCCCGCTCGCGTACGCGTGGGGTGAGGCACCCCGCGCGCCCGACCTCGGGCGTGCCCTCTCCGAGAGCGGGACGGAGGTCGTGCTGCTCGTCCACTCGGAGACGTCGACCGGTGTCGTGTGCGACCTCCGCTCGCTGCTCGGCGTCTGCCGCGAGGCGGGTGCGATCTCGATCGTGGACGCCGTGTCCAGCCTCGGTGCCGTCCCGCTGGAGACCGACGAGTGGGGCGCGGACGTCGTCGTGACCGGATCCCAGAAGGCGCTGATGACGCCGCCGGGGCTCTCCTTCGCATCCGTCTCCGACGCCGCGTGGGCGCGCACGGCGCGCGCGACGCTCCCCCGTTTCTACTGGGACTGGCAGCGCGCGCGGAAGCAGCAGGAGAGCGACAACACGCCGTTCACGCCCGCCACCTCGACGCTCGTCGCGCTCAACGTGGCACTGCGGCAGTTGCTCGACGAGGGCCTCGACGCGGCCTTCGCGCGTCACGCCGCGCTCGGGCGCGCGTGTCGAGCGGGGATCAAGGCGATGGGACTCGAGCTGTACTCGCCGGACGACGACTCCGCCGCCGTCC
The DNA here is from genome assembly GCA_029858755.1 of Thermoleophilia bacterium. GTDB lineage: Bacteria > Actinomycetota > Thermoleophilia > Gaiellales > Gaiellaceae > Gaiella. The sequence goes on along the minus strand of JAOUEK010000178.1, from coordinate 1,393 downwards.
TCACCGGCGCTCTGACCCCCGACGGCGTGGACGCGGTCGAGCTCCGGCTCGCGCTGCGCGACCGCCACGGGATCACCATCGCCGGCGGCCACGGCGACCTCGTCGGCCGGCTGTTCCGGATCGGCCACATCGGCTACGTCGACCGCTACGACATCGTCACCGCGCTCGCCGCGGTGGAGGCGCAGCTCGTGGAGATGGGAGCGGAGGTCGAGCGCGGCGTGGCGGTGGCGGCGGCCACGGACGCGTTCGAGGCCGCCGTGCGGGCCTGATCGTGCGCGTCCTCGTCCGGGAGCCGATCGCGGAGGCCGGGATCGCCCTGCTTCGGGAGCGATTCGAGGTCGAGGTGGACGCGACCTCACCGCTCGAGGAGGTCATCGACCGCTTCGACGCGGTGATCGTGCGCTCCGCGACCGACCTCACGGCGGAGCTGATCGAACGCGCGGAGCGGTTGAAGGTGATCGGGCGAGCCGGAGTGGGCATGGACAACGTCGACGTGGCCGCGGCCACCCGACGTGGCATCGTCGTCGCGAACGCCCCGGAGTCGACGGTCGTCTCCGCCGCCGAGCAGACGATCGGGCTGATCCTCGCCATGGCCCGGAACATCCCGCAGGCCCACGCCGCGCTCAAGGAGCGCCGCTGGGAGCGGAAGCGGTGGAGCGGGTTCGAGCTCGACGGGAAGGTGCTCTCGATCATCGGCTTCGGGCGCATCGGTCAACAGGTGGGCCGGCGGGCGCTCGGGCTCGGCATGCGCGTCGTCGCGTACGACCCCTTCGTCGGTGAGGAGCGGTTCCGCGACACCGGCGTCGACCGCGCGGAGACGCTCCAGGAGGCGCTCGCCGCGGGCGACGTGGTCACGCTCCACTCCCCGCTGACCGAGGAGACGCGCGGCCTGATCGACGATGCGGCGATCACCGCGATGAAGGACGGGGCCCGGCTGGTCAACGTCGCGCGCGGAGCGCTCGTCGACGAGGCGGCGCTGGTCGACGCGATCCGGTCGGGCAAGCTCGCCGGCGCAGCGCTCGACGTGTTCCCGTCCGAGCCGTACGACGGCCCGTTGCTCGACCTCGACGCCGTCGTCGTCACTCCGCACCTCGCGGCGTCGACCGAAGAGGCCCAGGACCGCGCCGGCGTGATCATCGCCGAGCAGGTGCGGGCGGCGCTCGAGGGCGGCGTCGTCTCCACCGCGGTCAACATCCCCGTGGTCGACCAGGCCGACCTCGAGGTACTGGGGCCGTTCATCCCGCTCGCGCGGATGCTCGCGCGTCTCGGTGTGGAGCTGGCGGGCGGGTGGCCGACGAGGATCGCCGTCGCCGCCCACGGCCCGCTCTCGGAGTACGACACGCGGCTGCTCACCGTGGCGGCGCTGAACGGCGCCTTCGAGGGGCGCGTGGAG
>JAOUEK010000177.1 GCA_029858755.1 Thermoleophilia bacterium | reverse complement strand
CGCCGCAGCGATCCCGTCCTCGACGCCCTCCGTCCAACGCTGCGCCAGCGGGATCATCCGCTCGTACGCCTCCGCCGTCAGCACGTCGGCCAGCGTCGCCCGGATCGCAGCGAGCGAGAGCGCGTTGCCCGCGAGTGTGCCCCCGACGCCGCCGACGTCGATGTCCTCGAGCTCGAGGCTGCGGCCCACCCGGCCGGCGAGCTCCTCGGAGAGCCCGTACGCGGCGGCGGGGATGCCGCCGGCGATCGGCTTGCCGATCGTGAGCGCATCGGGCGCGAGCCCTTCGGCCGCCGTGTAGCCGCCGGGACCGCAGCAGATGGTGTGGGTCTCGTCGATCACGAGCAGTGTCCCGGTACGGCGCGTGATCTCGCGGAGCGCGTCGTGGAACCCCGGCTCGGGATGGACGATGCCGACGTTCGTGAGTGCCGGCTCCGCGAGCACGCACGCCACGTCCCCGGGCGCCAGAGCCGCCTCCAGCGCGTCGATGTCGTTGAGCTCGACGACCTTCGTGGTCACGCTCGGGTCGACCGGCGGCCCGAGGTTCCCGCGGCGAGACCGGACCTCGCCGTCGACGAGGGTGGCGAACGTCTCGTCGACGGTGCCGTGGTAGCAGTAGTTGAAGACGAGCACCTTGTGACGATCAGTTACATGGCGGGCGAGGCGGATCACGAAGCGGTTCGCGTCGGTAGCGGTGAGGGCGAACTGCCACTGCGGGAGGCCGAACCGCCGCGTCAGCTCCTCCCCCACCCAGAGCGCGTCCTCCGACGGGAGCATGAGGGTGATGCCGCGAGCCGCCTGCGCGGCGATCGCCTCGAGCGTCGGCGTCGGGCCGTGACCGGTCATCGACCCCGTGTCGCCGAGGCAGAAGTCGACGTACTCGTGGCCGTCGACGTCGACGAAGCGGCTGCCGTAGGCCTCCGCCACGAACAACGGGAAGCCGCCCGGCCATTTCGACATCCACTGCATGGGCACGCCGCCGACGAGGTGTGTGCGCGCGCGCTCGGCGAGCTCTCGCGACCGCGGGTGATCGTCGTGGAAGCGGGCCTGCTCGCGCTCCTGCAGCGCTGCGAGGTGGGAGCCGCTCATCGGGCCGTCGCCCATGCGGTCCCGGAGACGTCGACGACGGCCGATCCGCCGTCGACCGGGATCGCCGCCCCCGAGACATAGGACGCGGCATCGGACACGAGGAACGAGACCACGGCGGCGACCTCCTCCGCGCTCGCAGGGCGACGCAGCGGCACGTGCTCGTGCGCCAGCCGGTATGCCTCGTCGCGATCCACTCCACGCTGCCGGGCGAGCTCGTCCATGTCGTCGTCCCCCATCGGCGTCCGCACCCAGCCGGGGCAGACGGCGTTCGACCGCACCCCGTACGGGCCGTAGTCGTTGGCGATCGTCTGCGCGAGCATCACGAGGCCCGCCTTCGACGTGCAGTACGCCGCCCAGCCCGGCCCCGCTCGCATCGCGTTGACCGAGGCGACGGCGACCAGCGCCCCACGCCGCTCCACGAGCGCCGGGAGCGCCGCACGGGCGACCAGGAACGCGCCGTCGAGGTTCGTGCGCAGGACGGCATCCCAGCCCTCCGCCGTCTCCTCCCCGGCCGGCCGCGACTCCCCGATGCCGGCGTTGAGCACGACGGCGTCGACCCCACCCCACCGCTCGCGGGCCGCCGCGACGAGTGCGTCGGCGGTCGAGGGGTCGCCGACGTCTCCGGTGACGACGGCCGTCTCTGCTCCCGCCTCCCCGGCAACCTGTTCCAGCGGCTCACGCCGACGCCCCGTGAGGACGACGCCGAAGCCGTCGGCGGCGAGCCGGCGCGCGACCGCCGCGCCGATTCCCGTCCCCGCCCCGGTCACGATCGCCGCGCGCACGATCCCGATCCTACTCGCGGGCCGGCGAAGCGCCCGCGATCAGCGCCGGATGGCGCGGATCGTTGCCTTCCACGCCCCCCGCGGCGCCTCGACCTCGACCACGTCTCCGACGCCCGCTCCGATCAGCGCTGTCCCGAGCGGGGACGTGGCGGAGACGCCCCCGCCGACGGCGGAGATCGTGACCTCCATCACCTCGCCGTGCTCGTCCTCGATCTCCACGATCGATCCGGGGCCGACGTGATCGTCGGTGTCGTGCTCTACGACGACGGCGTGCTGCAGCCGCTCGCGCAGCTTGCGGATCCGGGCCTCGAGCAGCCCCTGCTCGGTCTTCGCGGCGTGGTACTCGAAGTTCTCCGAGAGGTCGCCGAACGACCGCGCAGTCTTGATCGCCTCGATCGCTGCGGCCCGCTTCGGGCCCTCGAGCTCGGCCAGCTCTGCCTCGAGCGCCGCCTTCTGCTCCTCGGTCAGGTGCTCGACCCGGTCGCCGGCCATCCGGCAACCCTACCGACCCCGCCCCTATCGGCGTGACCGGGCACGCAATAGCATGTGCCGGTGCTCCTTCTGGTCTTGCTCGAGCAGGCGCAGCCCCTCATGCTGCTGACGCTGGCGATCGCGATGTACCTGACCGTGATCGAGCTGCGCGAGCTCCGCCCTCACTTCCTCTGGTGGTCGTGGTGGCTGATGCTCGTCTTCCTCACCCATTTCATCGGCTACCTCGTGCTCCGGGGCTATGTCCTCGTCCGACGCTGGCAACAGGCGCGGGCTTAGGGACCGCCCGCTCGGGCGGGTGCTGATCCTCGTCGCGCTGCTCGTCGTCGCGGCGGTCGTGTCGCGCAGCTGCGCGGGCTCCGACCCGACGCTGTCCAAGGACGACGCGATCGCAGCGGCGAGAAAGGTGCTCGTCTTCGAGGCGGACAGCGTGCAGGTGCGGTTCGTCCGTCAAGGCTTGCCGCCCAGGCCCTACTGGTACGTGTCGTTCTACGACGGCAAGCCGATAGCGCCGACACGCCAGCAGCTGGTGAAGGTCGACGCCGAGACGGGCGCGATCGTGGACGACGGCCTCCGTAACTGACGTGTAGCAGCTGCACATACGACCGCGCGCAATGCGGGTCGTTTCGTACATAGAAGGCGGCTTCGGCGGGTCGTACGTTCTTCGCGTTGGTCCACGGGAGGCATGGGTGGAGGTCGCCGATATGTTGATGTCGCTGTTCGGCTCGCTGCTCGCGCAGACGTCTGAGGACATAGAGAACCTGCAGAGCCAGATTACGCTGGACTCGCAGATCCTCGGCGAGCAGTTCTACTTCTGGACCGTCGTCGTGATGTGGCTGATCCACGTGGGCTTCATGGCCTACGAGGGTGGCGCCGTCAGGCGCAAGAACGTCATGTCGACGGCGATGAAGAACATCCTCACCATCGCCGTCGTCACGCCGACGTTCTACTACTTCGGCTGGTACATCTACGGCTGCTTCGAGGAAGGATGGCCGAAGAGCGGCCACGCCAGCCCCGACGCGCTCGAGGGCTTCTGCGGGCTCACCGCGCCCTGGAGCGTGGGCCTCGGGCCGAGCCTCCAGGATCACATCAGCCTCATCTTCTGGCTGGCGTTCCTCCTCTTCTCGTGGACGACGGGCTCGATCATGTCGGGTGCCGTCGTCGAGCGCATCCGGCTCTCCGCGTACCTGATCCTGACGGCGATCCTCGGCTCGGCCGTGTGGATCATGGACGCCGCCTGGGGCTGGAGCTCCGGCGGCTGGCTCGTCACGCGCTTCGGCTTCCACGACGCGATCGCATCGGGCGTGGTGCACGGCGTCGCCGGCGGCTTCGCCTTCGGCGTGCTGCTCAACCTGGGGCCCCGGATCGGCAAGTACGACCTGCAGGGCAGAGCCCGAAGCTTCCGCGGCCACAACACCCACCTCACGCTGATGGGCCTGATGCTGATCTTCACCGGCTTCTACGGCTTCTACGCCGCCTGCCTGGTGATCCAGTCGACCGCCTTCCCCGGCTGGCTGAACATCTACCTCTCGCCGTCGACGCTGGGCACGATCGCCATGGTGATCACGATCGGCTTCGCCGGGGGCTTCACCGGAGGGTGGTTCGCCTCGAAGGGCGACCCGTTCTGGACACTGTCCGGCGGTCTCGCAGGGGTGATCTCCGTGTCGGCCGGCGCCGATGTGTACCACCCGTCGCTCGCGTACCTCCTTGCCATCTCGGGTGCGCTGGTCGCGTACTGGTCGGGCACGTTCATCGAGAAGCGCCTCCGCATCGACGATGCGGTCGGGGCGGTGGCCGTCCACGGCGTGGCCGGGTTCTACGGGGTGTTCCTCGTCGGCATCTTCGCCGGCGGCTTCCCGACCGGCATCAACAACGTCGAGTCCTCGATGGGCGGCCAGCTGATGGGGATCCTGGCCTTCCTGCCGCTGGCGTTCCTCCCCGGTTACGCCGTGAGCTGGCTGCTGAAGAAGGCGAACCTGCTCCGCGTGCCCGCCGAGGTGGAGCTCGAGGGCCTCGACATGGCCGAGTTCGGGATGGACTTCTACCCCGAGTTCGAGCGCGTGCCCGAGATCATCATCGAGCCCGACGGCCGCGAGGTCGACGGCGCCCCGGTGCTTCTCGATTCGTACTGGCAGACCAACGGCAAGGGTAAGGTGCCCGCAGGCACCTCATCCGAGAGCTGAGAGAGGAGGATCTCATGTTCGATGCCTTCGCCTGGGACGAGTGGAGCGAGACGATCACGCAGTTCTGGACGTTCTCCGGTCAGGACGGGACGTCGGCGGGGACGGTGATCCTCACCATCCTCGGCTTCGCCGTGATGCTGATCTCGTTCTTCGGGTTCGTGATCCTGGAGGAGGGGAAGCTGGCCCGCCAGGCCGAGAAGCTCCGCTCCACGGGCGCACTCGACCGCCCGCCGGCGGCATAGGGACAAGGAGGAAACGATGGCAGGCAAGCAGATCGACTTCCCTCCCGAGCAGAAGGAGGACGCGCGCGTCGCGCCGTTCATGCTCGGCCTGTGCCTCGTCTGTATCGTGATCGTCGTCGTGATCCTGCTGACGGACGCCGAGGGCCCGTTCATCGGCCCCTGGGGGTAGGTAGAGCCCCGCGTGTCACGGCTGTACCTGCGTTGCGCGATCTGCGATCGCCAGCAGGCCGACGGGATCATCTCCAGCGCCGCCTGGGGACGGCTCGACCTGGCCAACGGGGTCGACGTCGAGCATCCGGCGCTGAAGGGGATGACGCTCCGCGCCTGCCCGACCTGCATCGATCGCCACCCCGACTGGAAGGAGAGGGCGCTGGAGGCGCTCGGCCTCGACATGTCCGCGCTCGGCTCACCTCCGTAGATCTCCCCCCGAGACCCGGGTGCTCC
>JAOUEK010000525.1 GCA_029858755.1 Thermoleophilia bacterium | reverse complement strand
GGCAGGCGCCAGCTCCCAGGGACAGGGTTGGGGGTCGCCCACGTGGCGCACGATCTCACGGGCGATCGCGAGCGCGTGCTCGTCGGAGGTCGCGTAGTGGTCGGCGACCCCCGAGCGGCGGGTGTGCACGTCGGCGCCGCCGAGCTCCTCGGCGGTCACCTCCTGGCCGGTCGCCGCCTTCACGAGCGGCGGCCCGCCGATGAAGATCGTCCCCGTGCCGCTGACGATCACGGTCTCGTCCGACATCGCGGGCACGTAGGCGCCACCCGCGGTGCACGAGCCCATGACCACGGCGACCTGTGCGATCCCGAGCGCCGACATGCGCGCCTGGTTGTAGAAGATCCGGCCGAAGTGCTCGCGGTCGGGGAAGACCTCGGCCTGCAGCGGGAGGAACGCGCCGCCCGAGTCCACGAGGTACACGCACGAAAGACGGTTCTGCTCGGCCACCTCCTGCGCGCGGAGGTGCTTCTTCACGGTCAGCGGGTAGTAGGAGCCTCCCTTCACGGTGGCGTCGTTGGCGACGACGACGCAGTGCCGGCCCTCGACCATGCCGATCCCGGTGACGATCCCGGCGGACGGCGCGTCGCCGTCGTACAACCCCCACGCCGCCAGCGCGTTCAGCTCCAGGAACGCCGAGCCCGGGTCGACGAGCCGGTCGATCCGCTCGCGCGCGGTCAGCTTGCCGCGGGAGCGGTGACGCTCCAGCGCCTTCTCGCCGCCGCCCCGGGCGACGAGCGCTGTCCGCTCGCGCAGCTCCGCGACGAGCGACTCCATGTGGGCGCGCCGGCGCTCGAACGCGTCGTCGCGGGCGACCTGCGTGCCGAGCACGGCCACGGCAGGAGCCTACCGCCGTGAGGCGCTGTGCAACGATCACGCGCATGCCGAGGCTCGTCGTTGTCGGGGTGCTGGCGCTGCTCGCGGTGGGGTGCGGCAGCCCGGACGGCGGGTCGACCGGCACGGAGAGCACGCGCGTCCTCGTCTACCTCCTCCGCGGCGACGAGGTCGGAGCGGCAGCGCGTCGAGCTCCTGCCACGCAGGCGGTCGCCGAGGCCGCGCTGCGGGAGCTCCTGCGCGGCCCGACTGCGGCCGAGGAGGAGGCTGGCCTCGGCACGGCGATTCCCGACGGCACCGAGCTGCTCGACGTCGCGGTGGAGGACGGGGTGGCGACCGTGGACCTCTCAGCCGCATACGACGACGGCGGCGGGTCGGCTGCGATGCTCGCCCGGCTGGCGCAGGTCGTGTTCACGGCGACGCAGTTCCCGACCGTCGACGGCGTGCGCTACCGCATCGACGGCGAGCCCGTGGAGACGTTCTCCACGGAGGGCGTCGTGCTCGAGGGACTGCAGGAGCGGAGCGACTACGAGGAGCAGAGCCCGGCGATCCTCGTCGAGCGCCCGGCGGTCGGCGACGTGGTCTCCAGCCCGCTGCGGCTCGAGGGCACGGCGAACACGTTCGAGGCGACCTTCCAGTACGCGTTGCTCGCTGCCGACGGCTCACGGCTGGCAGACGGTTTCGTCACCGCCAGCTGCGGGACAGGCTGTCGAGGGACGTTCGACGTCGACGTCGCCTTCGACGCCGCCGGGGCGGAATCGATGACACTCCAGGTGTGGGAGCCGTCCGCCCGCGACGGGTCGCGTACGAAGGAGGTGGCCGTCCCACTCGGAGTCGAGTGAGGACGGGCGCCACGTGACCGGAGTCGATCTCGCCCGCTTCGAACAGCTGCAGACGCACCTGCGGGGCGTCTGGCCGACGATGACCCTGCAGTCGGTCGGCAGCGTCGAGCGCACGGTGGTCGTCCTGCACTCGTTCAGCCTCGACATCCCCGACGTGCTGGCCCCTGTGGCTCAGGCCTACGAGGAGCGCTTCCTGGTGATGGTGCTCGCGATCCTCCGCGGCCGGCGCACGAAGGTCATCTACGTCACCTCGAACCCGGTGCTGCCGAGCGTCGTCGACTACTGGTTCCGGCTGATGCCCCGGCTCGACCGACCCGAGGCGCACACCCGCCTGCGGATGCTCTCCCCCGTCGACCCGTCGTTCCGGCCGCTGACCGCGAAGGTGCTCGAGCGGCCCCGGTTCGTGGAGCGGATCCGGCGCGAGATCCCCGACCCCGATCACGCCGTCATCTACCCGTTCAACT
>JAOUEK010000372.1 GCA_029858755.1 Thermoleophilia bacterium | reverse complement strand
GCCGCTCGAGGTCGAGCTCGCGATTCGCCTCGGTGTGCCGCTGTACGGGTCAGCGCCGCACCTGTGGGAGCTCGGCGCCAAGTCGACGACACGCCGTCTGTTCCGCGAGGAGGGGATCCCTTGCCCGGTCGGACGGGAGGATCTGCGCGACGTCGACGACCTGCGTCGCGCGATCGAGGAGCTCCGCGCCGAGTGCCCCGACCTCCGGGAGGTGATCGTGAAGCACGACCAGGGCGTGAGCGGGCTCGGGAATGCCACGATCAAGCTCACCGGCGACGGTGACGTCGACCGTGCGATCGGCCAGCTCGAGCTGGAGGACGACACGATCGACGTCGACCAGTTCCTCGAGGGGCTCACCGCCGGGGGCGTGGTGGAGGAGCGGGTGCGCGGCGACGACTTCCGCAGTCCCAGCGTGCAGATGCAGGCGAGCCCCGACGGCGAGCTCGAGATCCTCTCCACCCACGACCAGGTGCTCGGCGGCCCGCACGGGATGTCGTTCCTCGGCTCGCGCTTCCCCGCCGACCCCGAGTACGCGGCGGAGATCACGCGCCTCGGCGCCCGCATGGGGCAGCGGCTTGCCGCCGAGGGCGTGATCGGCCGCTTCGCGGCCGACTTCGTGGTGGTGCGTGACACGGGCGGCGCTTGGCGCCCGTACGCGATCGAGATCAACCTCCGCTGCGGCGGGACCACGCACACGTACATGGCGCTGCAGGCGCTGACGGACGGCGCCTACGACGCGGAGGGGGCGCAGCTCGTCGCAGGTGGGCGCCGCAAGTACTACGTCTCGTCGGATCATCTCGAGGCGCCCGAGTACGCGACGCTCACGCCCGAGGACTTCCTGGAGATCGTCGGGGATCGGCGCATCGGCTGGGACGGCGAGCTGCTCACCGGGCTCGTCTACCACATGGTCAGCGCGATCGCGGTCGCGGGGCGTGTCGGCGCCACGGCGATCGGCGACTCACCGCTCGAGGCGGATCAGCTGCTGCGTCGCGCCCGGCGCGTGCTCGATCAGGAGACGGGGCGCAGCCCGTCCGGGGACTGAGCGGAGCTTGCGGAAGACCCCCGCCGAGCTCGTCCTGCGCGTGCCCGGGCCGGCGCGTGTCGTTGGCCGGAACGCGGTGTGGGCGGTCGGCCGCGCCAGCGCGCGGTGGCGGCCGCTGCCGGGGTTCCTCATCCTCGGCGCGCAGAAGGCGGGGACGACCGCGCTGTACACGTACCTGCGCCGACATCCGGCGATCACCGGGCCTGCGTGGAAGGAGGTCAGCTTCTTCGACCGCCACTGGGCCCGCGGCGTGAGCTGGTACCGGGGGAGCTTCCCGCTGCAACGCGGCGGCCGCCATCCGCTGGTCGGGGAGGCGAGCCCGAGCACGCTCTTCCACCCGCTCGCGCCGGAGCGGGTGCGGGCGGTGGTGCCCGAGGCGAGGCTGATCGCGATCCTCCGCGACCCGGTCGACCGCGCGTACTCCCACTACCAGCACGAGGTGGCGCTCGGCCGCGAGCCGCTCTCGTTCGAGGACGCGCTCGACGCGGAGCAGGAGCGGCTGCGCGGCGAGGCGGAGCGCATGCTCGCCGACCCCGGGTACTTCAGCCGCGCCTGGTGGGATCACACATACGTCGCTCGCGGCCTCTACGCGGAGCAGCTCGAGCGCTGGCGCGCAGTCTTCCCCCGCGAGCAGCTGCTCTTGCTCACGAGCGACGAGCTCGGTGAGCGCCCGGGGGAGACCTACGGGCGGGTGCTCTCCTTCCTCGGCGCCGCCCCGCACGAGCTGTCGTCGTACCCGCGGGTGTTCGAGCGGTCGTACCCGCCGATGGCCTCCGCGGCCCGGCGGCGGCTCGAAGGCGTCTTCGCCGAGCCGAACCGACAGCTGGAGGAGCTGCTCGGCCGCGAGCTCCCCTGGAGACGCGGGGTGGGGGCCGGTCGTGGGGCCGAGGCCGGACGCACGTGCTCGTCGTGCCGGACGCCGGGGACGGAACTCACGGCATAGCCGTAGCCGGAACGGCCGCAGACCTCCGCCCCCGGCACTCCACGGTACGGCATGGTCGGGACGAATCCTGCCGGCGCGCTAGCCTGCCGCCATGCCCGCTGCCGACACGCTCGAGCGCTGGCACGCGTTCACCGCGACCGGCGACGTCGCGGTGCTCGACGAGCTGCTCGCCGACGACGTGGAGTTCCGCCCGCCCACGTACTGGACGCCGCGGCGCGGGAAGCGCGAGGTGGCGCTGATCCTGGGGGCGGTCGCGGGTGTCTTCGAGGGGTTCCGCTACGAGCGAGAGTGGGTCGACGGGGACGACTGGGCGCTCGAGTTCACGGCACGGGTGGGCGGGCTGGAGCTGAAGGGCGTCGACCTGATCCGGCTCGACGGCGAGGGCAGGATCGTCGACTTCGAGGTGGTGGCGCGCCCGCCGAGCGCGGTCGCGGCGCTCCGCGACGCGATGGCGGAGCGGCTCGCCGCCCTGCTCCCACCTTCCGGCTCGTAGGGGAGAGGCCACGGACACCCGGATCCCGATCCCGGCGAGCGGGAGGACCTACACGTCGCACCGCCGTGTGCGCCTCGGCGACATGGACGCCCTTGGCCGGGTGCGCCTCGACGCCGTCGCGCGCTTCCTGCAGGACGTCGCCATCGACGACGTCCAGGAGACGGGGTGGGGCATGCCGCTGCACCTCTGGTTCGTCCGCTGCATCCGCGTCGACGTGCTCGCCCCGTTGCTCGACGACCGGCAGCTCGAGCTGACGACGTGGTGCAGCGGCATGGCGGCGATCGCCGCGGGCCGCCGCTGGTCGGTGAAGGGCGACCGCGGCGGGCGGATCGAGGTGGACAGCGTCTGGATTCACCTCGGGCCCGACCAGCGCCCCGCGCGCCTCGAGGACTTCGGGGTCTACGAGGAGGCGACCGCGGGCCGGCGCGTCTCCACCAAGCTCGAGCTCCCGGATCCCCCCGCCGACGCCTCGCGTTCCCCGTTCGCGCTGCGCTCGACGGACGTCGACCTCCACGGCCACGTGAACAACGCCGTCTACTGGCAGGCGGTGGAGGAGTGCCTGGCCCGCAGCACGCTCGATGTGAGGCAGCCGCTCGTCGCCCGG
>JAOUEK010000176.1 GCA_029858755.1 Thermoleophilia bacterium | reverse complement strand
CGTCCGAGCCGACGATCGGCGAGAAGCCGTGCATCCGGCTCGGGTCAGCGGCGAACAGCACAACGCTCGGCTCGCTCTGGCGCTGCACGGGGGCCCGGACCGCGACTTGCTCCACGATCGCGCCGGTGATGCCGTCCGCGAGCCCCGTGTCGGCGAGTGCCTGCTCGACGCGGGCGACGGTGGCCTGGGGCAGCCAGCCCGTGCCCGTGGCGGCGCCGAGCGCGCCCGGGATGTCGTCGACGGCGCCCTTCGGGGCGACGGTCTCGTCGGTCTCGCCGAGCGTGTCGACGGCGCTGACGCGAATCGTGTGATTCATCGTCTCCCCGGTGGTCAGCGCCGCCGCCATGATCGTGGTGCCGAGCATCAGCCCGACCACGATCAGCGCGCTCCTGCCGCGGCGACGGCTGACGTTGCGCACGGCGAGCCTGAACAGAACACGGTTGCGCAGCGCGAGCAGCGCGAGAACGCCGAGCGCGACGACGAGCGCCGCGACGAGGATCACGAGGAGCGTCTCGACCGGGATGCCGAAGAGCTCGTTCATCGCCGCCTAGTGCACGATCGTCTCGGGCAGGTCGGCGAGCACCACCTCGTACTGCTCCCGGCCCGCCGGGGCGCGGAAGAGGGTGACGAACTGCTCGAGCGCCTCACTGCCGAAGGCCGCGGCCCCGGCCGCTTCCTCCTGCGTGTCCCAGAAGGTGATGATCTCCCCCTTCCCTTCGGGTGTCGCGAGTACGACGATGCCCTGGAAGCCGTCCAGCTCGCGGAGCGCCGGCAGCACGTGCTCGCTGAACAGGTTGACGGCGTCGTCGATTGTGAAGCGGACGGTGTCGACCTCAAGCTGCGTGACCCGCGAGTACATGCGGCACCTCCAGTCGTTGCTCCTCGACGACCTGGCCGTCGAGCATGCGGACGATGCGGTCCGTCTTGCGGCCGACGGCGATGTCGTGGGTGACGATGAGGAACGTCAGCGAGTGCTCGACGTTGAGCCTGCGCATGAGCTCGACGATCTCGGCCGCGTTCTCGGAGTCGAGGTCGCCGGTCGGCTCGTCGGCCCAGACGATCGCGGGGTCGTTGACGAGGGAGCGCGCGATCGTCGCGCGCTGGCGCTCGCCGCCGGACAGCGCATCCGGGACGTGGTGCGCACGATCGGCGAGCCCGACGAGCCCGAGGGCGTCGAGAGCGCGCCGCCGTGCCTCGCCTGCCCCGACGCGCGCGACGAGGAGTGGCAGCTCGACGTTCTCGACGGCGGTGAGGACGGGCATCAGGTTGTAGAACTGGAAGACGAACCCCATGCGCCGGGCGCGGTAGTCGGTTCGCTCCCGGTCGGACATCTGCGACAGGGCCGTGCCCTCGATCAGGACGTCACCGTCGTCGATCGAGTCGAGCCCGGACAGGCAGTTGAGCAGCGTGGTCTTGCCACAGCCGCTCGGGCCCATGATCGCGACCATCTCTCCTCGTTCGAGCTCGAGATCCACTCCGCGGAGGGCCTGCACCTGCACGACACCGGTGTCGTAGGCCTTCGCGACGGAGCGCGCCTCGACGATAGGAGCCATATGCGCCTCCTCCGATCGCTGGCACGAGCATCGCGCGTCGGCGACGAAAGCCGCATCGGGGCGCGACCTGAGGCCGCTTCGGCGAACTACGGAGCCGCGTCGGGGCCCGCTACGCCGAGTCGGCGAGCGGCTCCTCGACCCGCTCCAGGTACCGCGCCGCGCCGACCCCCCGGTAGAAGGCCCGCGCGCGCTCGAGCTGGCCCGCCGCCTCCGTCGTGCGGCCCTCGGCTCGGAGCCGAAGACCGGCCTGCAGTCTCGGCCCGCGCGCGGTCGGGCGAGGCGAGCCTGCTCCTACAGGCCGAAGCGCTCGAACTGCGTCGGGTCGCGGCGCCACTTCGACCGCACCTTGACCACCAGCCGCAGGAACACCTTGTGGCCGACGAGCGCCTCCACCTCCGGGCGCGCGCGCGTGCCGATCTCGCGCACCATCGCTCCCCGCTTGCCCACGAGGATGCCCTTCTGCGACTCCGTCTCGACGATCAGGACGGCGTCGACCTCGCGCTCGCCGATCTCCTGCACGACCACCGCGACCGCGTGCGGCACCTCCTCGCGTGTGAGGTGGAGCGCCTTCTCGCGGATCACCTCCGCCACGCGCTCCTCGAGCGAGAGATCGGTGGCGGCGTCCGTGGGGAAGTGAGCGGGCCCCTCGGGCAGCAGCGAGACGAGATCGTCACGGAGCTCGCCGATCCCGTCGCGGGTCTTCGCGCTCACGGGGTGCAGGGCGTGGAAGTCGCCGAGCGTGGCCGCCGTCTTCATCTGCGAGGCGACGTGGCCGTGCTTCAGCCGATCGATCTTGTTGAGGGCGATGATCACCGGCACCCCGAGGGAGAACACGCGCCGGGCGACGAAGCGGTCGCCGGCGCCGATGCGATCGCGGGCGCTGACCACGAGCAGCACGAGGTCGACGTCCTGCATCGAGCCGTCGACGGTGTCCTGCATGCGCTCGGTGAGGGCGTCCATGGGACGCTGGAACCCCGGCAGGTCGACGAGCACCAGCTGCCAGTCGTCGCCGCTGACCACGCCGTAGATCCGGCGGCGGGTCGTGTTCGGGACCGTGGAGGTGATCGCGACCTTGTCGCCGCAGAGCGCGTTGACGAGCGTCGACTTGCCGACGTTGGGCCGGCCTGCGACGGCGACGAAGCCTGACCTCATTCGGGCAGCGAGCCCGGCTCGAACTGCTCCGGCAACAGCTCGTCGACCGTCATCGTCACCACGCGATCGCCGTTGCGGAAGACGACGCGCTCGACCTCCATCTCCGCCAGCCACTGACGGCAGCCGCCGCACGGGGACGCGGTGATCGCCGCGACGGCGAAGTCGCCCGGGCCGTAGCCCTCGGCGACTGCGCGCGCGAGCGCGGCGCGCTCTGCGCACACGCCGAGCGGATAGGCGGCGTTCTCGACGTTGACGCCCTCGATCACGCGCCCGTCGCGGGCCAGCACCGCGCACCCGACGTGGAAGTGGGAGTACGGCGCGTACGCGTGCGCCGCGGCCGCGTCGGCGAGAGCGAGGAGCTCGTCGTCGGGCGTGCTCATGCGGCGAAGAGCTGGAAGACGGCGAGCGTGACGATCGCGCCCATCAGCCCTCCGGCGGCGACCTCCACCGAAGAGTGGACACCCGATTCGATGCGCGTCTGGGCCACGAGCAGAGCCATGATGAACGTCAGCGAGGAGATGAGGAAGCGGTGACCCGAGTCGTCGAGCGCGAGCGTCACCGCCATCCAGCCGGCGAAGGCGACCGCGGCGTGCCCCGACGGCCAGCCGCCGCGCAGCGGCGTGCCGCGACCGGCGACCGCCTTCAGGGCGATCACCGCGATCGTCGTCAGCGCCAGGGCGATCAGCGTCAGCTCCTCGGGCGTCTCCGAGAGCCGGTCGAGGAAGCGGCCGCTCTCGCGGGCCACGTCGCCGGAGAAGACGAGGTAGCCGATCGCCACGGCGTTCAAGGCTGCGATCAGCACGGCGCCGGCGGCGATGTCCTTCGCGAGCTTGGCCAGCGGGTCGAACGAGGTCGAGGCGACGTCGACGGCCGCCTCGACGGCGGAGTTGATCATCTCGGCGATGAGCACGAAGGCGATTGCGAGCAGCAGGGCGATCAGCTCCAGCCGGTTGACGTCGAAGGAGAGCGCCGCGATCAGCACGCCGGCGGCGATCGCGAAGTGCGTGCGCATGTTCCGCTGCGTGCGCAGCACGTGGATGATCCCCTCGAAGGCGTAGTTGAAGCTGTCGAGGATCGTCGGGCGGCGCCTGGCTCTCATCGCAGCACCGCCCGCTCGCGCTCCTCCATCGCCCTCCCGTGCTCGTACCCGAGCAGGTGCAGCAGCCCGTGCGCCAGGGGGCCGCGCCACTCTGCGCCCGTCACCTGCGGGCAGAGGATCACGTCGCCGAGCTGCCGCGGGACGCCGTCGGGGAGTGGGTCGCGCCCGTCGATCGGGAAGGAGAGCACGTCGGTCTCCTCGTCGATCCCGAGGTGGTCACGCTTGAGGCCGCGGATCTCCTCGGGCGCGACGAACGCGAGGCCGAGCTCGCCGTCGTCGACGCCCTCCGCCGTGAGCACGCGGCGGGCGAGCTCCGTCGCCGCGGCCCCGTCGACGTCGACCCCGCTGCGGTTCTCGACCTCGATGTGGAGCATCGGGTCAGCGGCGCCGGGTGTCGCCGGTCTGCTCGGCGTGCTGCTTGTACGCCTCGACGATGCGCTGCACGAGCTTGTGCCGCACGACGTCCTGGTGCGTGAACTCCACGAAGGCGATGCCGTCGACGTCTTCGAGGATCGTCCGCACCTGGATCAGGCCCGAGGCCTGCTCGCGTGGCAGGTCGACCTGCGTGACGTCGCCGGTCACCACCATCTTCGAGCCGAACCCGAGCCGCGTGAGGAACATCTGCATCTGCTCCGGCGTCGTGTTCTGCGCCTCGTCGAGGATCACGAACGAGTCGTTGAGCGTGCGGCCACGCATGAACGCGAGCGGCGCCACCTCGATCGTGCCGCGCTCGATGTACGCGTTCAGGCGGTCGGGGTCCATGGTGTCGTAGAGCGCGTCGAACAGCGGGCGCATGTACGGGTCGACCTTCGCCAGCACGTCACCGGGAAGGAAGCCGAGCCGCTCGCCGGCCTCGACCGCGGGCCGTGTGAGGATGATCCGGCCCACCGCCTTGTCCGACAGCGCAGCGACGGCGAGCGCGATCGCCAGGTACGTCTTCCCGGTTCCCGCCGGGCCGATGGCGAACGTCACCGTCCCCGAGCGGATGGCGTCGACGTAGCGCTTCTGCGTCACCGTCTTCGGCGCGATCTTCTTGCCTCGGTGGCGCCAGACGACGTCGTCGAACACCTCGCTGATGTCCTCCGCCTGGTCCAGCGCGGCGACGACGGCGCCGACCGTGTCGGGGCCGATCTGGTGCCCGCCCTCGACGAGCTCGACCAGCTCGTCCAGCACCGCCCTCGCCTCGGCCACGTGCAGCTCGTCGCCGTCCAGCGTGAGGCGGTTCCCGCGCAGGGCGATCGTGCACCCGAGCCGCTCCCGCAGCGTATCGAGCACCCCGTCACCGACGCCGGCGAGCTCCGCGGCGACCTCGTTCGGAACCGTGATCACGTCCTGCACGCCTCTCAGTCTAGGGCCGAGGGTGTACGGGCCCGCCGCACGCGCGCGTGGCTCGCGGAGCCGGCAAGAGGAACGACCGGGCGTCTGGCTGAGGCCCGACGCCGCGAGGTCGGGCTCTCGG
>JAOUEK010000175.1 GCA_029858755.1 Thermoleophilia bacterium | reverse complement strand
TCGGTGACGGAGAGGGACGAGGTGTTCGTGGCCAGCAGGCACTCGGGGGAGACCACCGTCTCCAGCGCGCCGAAGACCTCCTGCTTCACCGACAGCTCCTCGAACACGGCCTCGAGCACGAGGTCGCATCCCGCGTAGGCGCCGGTGCCCTCTCCCGCCGAGACGATCGAGCCCAGGAATCGGGCCTTGCCCTCACCGAGGCGTCCCTTGGCGACGAGTCCCTCCAGCTCGCCGCGGATCGTCGCGATCGCCCGCTCGACGCGCTCGGGGTCGACGTCGGTGAGCACGACCGGCGCCTCCAGCCGCCGCAGGAACAGAGCGGCCAGCTGCGTCGCCATCAGGCCGGCCCCGACCACGCCGACACGACCGATCGTGCGTGGCTCCACTTCGGGGACGCCGACGCCGCGCTTCGTCCTCCGCTCGACGACGTCGAACGCGTAGATCGACGCCTGGCCCTCCGGGCCGGGCAGCAGCTCCGCCAGCGCGTCCTCCTCCGCCCGGTAGCCCTCCTCGACCGTCCACCGAGCTGTGCCCTCGATCAGCTCGAGCGCGCGGTAGGGCGCAGGCGCAGCGCCGTGCACCTGGTCGTCGACGCGAGCACGCGCCTTCGCGCAGACCTCCGCCGCATCCGAGAGGTCCGCGTCGAGCTCGCGCTTGCCGGCGCCCTCCTCGACCCGTCTCACGAGCAGCTCGATCGAGTCGTCGAGGAACTCCACCGGGTCGAGCAGGTGGTCGACGAGGCCGAGCTCGAGCGCCTGCGGCGCCGTGAGCATGCGGTTCTGGCGGAGCGGGTTCTCGACGATCACCTTCACGGCGCGCTCCGCGCCCACCAGCCGCGGGACGAGCTGCGTCCCGCCCCAGCCGGGGATCAGCCCGAGGAACACCTCGGGGAACGCGACCTGGCGCGCCGAGGAGGCGAGCGTCCGCTCGTCGCAGTGGAGCGCGATCTCGACGCCGCCGCCGAGCGCCGCGCCGTTCACCGCCGCCAGGGTGCGGTAGGGCAGCGCCCGGAGGCGCGCGAACAGGTCGTGACCGGCACGACCGCCGAGGCGTGCGAGCTCGGGCGAGATCCCCGGGAAGGCGGTGATGTCGGCGCCGACCGCGAACACGAGGGGCTTGCCGGTGAGCACGAGCCCGCTCCAGTCCTCTCCCTCCAGGCGCTCCAGCGCGCGCTCGAGCGACTCGAGCGCCTCGCGGCCGAACGTGCTCGGCTTCTGCCAGTCGGCGCCGTTGTCGATCGTGACGAGCGCGATCCGCCCTGCGCGCGTGCGCACCGGCTGTACGTGGAAGGCGGTCACGGGATCAGCCATGCCGCAGGCTCTCCCACACGACGGCGGCGCCCATCCCCATGCCGATGCAGAGCGCCGTCAGCCCGTAGCGCACGTGCGGTCGGCGCTCGAGCCCGTGCGCGAGCTGCGCCATCAGCCGGACGCCGGTGGCCGCGAGCGGGTGCCCGCAGGCGATCGCGCCGCCGTACGGGTTGAGCCGCTCGTCGGCAGGGTCGACCCCCACCCCGTCGCACCAGGAGAGCACCTGAACGGCGAAGGGCTCGTTCAGCTCGATCAGCCCGATGTCGTCCATCGTGAGGCCGGCCTGGGCGAGCGCGCGCTCGGTGGCTGGGACGGGGCCGAGTCCCATCAGGTGCGGCTCGACGCCGGCGAAGGCGTAGGAGACGAGCCGCATCGCGGGGTCGAGGCCGAGCTCGACCGCGGTCTCCTCGGCGGCGAGCAGGCAGGCGGTGGCGCCGTCCGTGAGCCCGGCCGAGTTCCCCGCCGTCACGCGGCCGCCCGCCCGGAACGGCGTCCGCAGCGCGGCCAGCCCCTCGAGCGTCGTGTCCGGGCGCAGGAACTGGTCGGCGTCGGCCACCACCCAGCCCTCGTCCGTGAAGACGCTCATCGGCACGACCGTGTGGGCGTAGACCCCGTCCGGGTCGGCCCACGCGGCGGTGGCGCGCTGCTGCGAGGCGACGGCGTAGCGATCGGCCGCCCCCTTCGTGAGCTGCGGGAGCTCGTCGTGGAGGTTCTCGGCCGTCTGGCCCATCACCCCGGCGCTCTCGTCGATCAGGCGCTCGGCGACGAAGCGCGGGTTGAAGTCGACCTCGGCGCCCATCGGGTGGTGGCCCATGTGCTCGACGCCGCCGGCGATCACCAGGTCGGCAGCGCCCATCGCGATCTCGCCCGCCGCGGTCGTCGCCGCGGTCAGCGCCCCCGCGCACATGCGGTCGACGGCGAAGCCGGGGACGCCGTGGGGGAGGCCGGCCAGCAGCGCCACGTCCCGGCCCAGCGTGAGCCCCTGGTCGCCGACCTGGGCCGTGGCCGCCAGCACCACGTCGCCGATGCTCTCGGGCGGCGCGCCGGTGCGGCGCAGCACCTCGCGCACCGTCTTCACCGCCATGTCGTCCGCACGCGTCCTCCAGAACCAGCCGCCTGGGCCCGCCTTGCCGAACGCCGTGCGGACGCCGTCGACGTAGACCACCTCGCGGAGGGTGCGCGCCATCGAGCCGAGGATAGCCATTGACTGACCAGTCGATCAACGCTGCAGCGGCGCCGCCACGATACTTGCGGCGTGGACTGGGAGGAGAAGCTTGCCTGGGCGGAGGAAGAGCACGAGCGCCGGTTGGCGGGCCCGCGGCGGTCCGGCGAGCGCGAGGACTTCCGCCTGGCGGCCGTCGCCGGGGCGTCGTGGGCCGGCGGCCTCGCGGCGCTGATGGCGGGGCGGCCCGACGAGGCCGAGGCTCTGCTCGGGCGCGCCGCCGACGAGTACCTCGTCAGCTGGGACGCGGCTCCCGCAGGGAGCTGGGGCCGTCCGATCGCCCTGCTCCGCTGTCGGCTGCTGGCGGGGCACGGCGAGGCGGCGGAGCGCGATGCGCGCCGTGTGCTCGCGGAGGGTGCCCTCGACGCGGACGGCCCGATCGCCGCCTACTGCGCGTGCCTCGCGCTGCTCGTCCTCGGCGACCCGACGGCGAAGCGGGTGGCCGCCTCGCTCCGTTCTGACCCGGGCTTCCAGCCGGGTGCGGTTGCCGACGCGCTGCACGCGATCGCCCGGCACGATGAGGGCGCCTATGCGGACGCCGCGGCCGGTGTGCTCGCGAGCTTCGAGGAGCGCGACGCGTTCCTGGAGGACGTGCCGGTGGCGGACACCGTGCTCGTGCTCGATGCGCTGGCGCGCGCCCGGGGGCTGCGGCCCACGGAGCGCCGCTCCGACCTGCTGCCCGCCCGCGAACGCTGAGCCCGTCGACCCGGTAGTCGCGACACCGGCTTCGGGCGCACCGCCGTGTCGGACTGAAGTCCGACACGGTCGCAGTCGTCCCGGTCTACTCCTCGCCGGCGGCGAGCTGGCGAGAGCGGTTCATCGCGGCCTGGATCGCGTTCAGGAACGCGGCGCGCACGCCGGCCATCTCCAGCACCTGGATTGCCGCGATCGTCGTCCCGCCCGGAGACGTGACCATCTCGCGCAGCTCGACGGGGTGCATGTGCTCGTCGCGCAGCTGCTTGGCGGTGCCCAGCATCGTCTGCACGACGAGCTGCGTCGAGATCTCACGCGAGAGGCCGAGCAGGATGCCCGCCTCGATCATCGCCTCGGCGAGCAGCGCGAAGTACGCCGGGCCGGAGCCCGACACGGCGGTGACGGCGTCCATGTAGCGCTCCGGCACGCGCACCACGGCGCCGAGGTGGGCGAGCGCCTCCTCGGCGAGCGTCACGTGCGCGTCGTCCGCGTGGGCGCCCGGGCAGAGCCCGGCGATGCCCTCGTGCACCGTCGACGGCGTGTTCGGCATCGCGCGGGCCACGGGCACGCGCGGGGCCAGGTGGCGCTCGATCGCGGCCGTGGGGATGGCGGCGACCACCGAGAGCACGGTCTGCTCGTCCGAGATCGACGGGCCCACCTCTCCGAGCAGCGCGTCGATGTCCTGCGGCTTCACCGAGAGGACGACGAGCGCCGCCCCGCGCACGGCGTCGGTGTTCGACAGCGTCGTCTCGATCCCGTGGCGCTCGGCCAGTTCGGCCAGGCGCTCCTCGCGCCGCGCCGAGGCGACGATCTCGTCCTGCGTGCGCCAGCCCGAGGAGAGCAGGCCGGCGATCAGCGCCTCGCCGATCTTCCCCGCGCCGAGCACGGCGATCCTCCGCTGATCGATCATCGCCACGCAGTCTAGAAGGGAACAGCCGGGTCGGGCTCACGCCTGACCCCGGAACCCCGCCAGGGATCAGATGGCCGCTCGGTCTCGACAGCCCCAGCGGGGTCAGGCTTCAGCCTGACCCCGGGATCGCCGCCGGCTCCGCCCACGGGCTCAGGCGGCGCGGCGGGCCCGCACACGCGTGGCGCGACCGCGGTCGGCATCGGCGCCGCGGACGAGGCCCCGTCCCCAGCCGAGCATGAGCACGTCCCCGGCGAGGCCCTGCCACTCGCCGTAGGGCGCGAGCAGTGCAGCCGTCTCCTCCGCCTCCGGCCAGCGCCCCCACAGCGCGGCCGCGAGCTTCATCAGCCCGAGGTCGCCGACCAGCCCGCGGTCGTAGCGTCCCAGGCCTTCCGTGGCGACGACGCCGACCGACCACGGCCCGATCCCATGCTCGCGGAGCAGGCGTGCGTCGACGGCGGCCGGCTCCAGCTCGCGCAGGCGCTCGAGCTCGATCGTCCGTGCGAGGCGGGTGAGGCACGAGGCACGGTGCTGAGCCAGCCCGGCGCGGCGCAGGTCGAGCGGCGCCACACACGCCAGCGCGTCGCGGGTCGCCACGCGCTGACCCAGCACGCGCAGGATCGCCCGCTCGATGGCCCGGGCGCGGCGCGACTCGATCAGCTGGCCGCAGACGGCGCGGAGCACCGCGTGGGCGACGGTGGCCGTGCGGAGCGGGCGGTAGCCGACGAGCGCCCGCGCTGCCGGGCCGAGGAGGGGGTCGCGGGCGTAGCGCCGGTGGAACGGGCCCGTGTCGTCGTCGAGCGCCAGCATGAAGCGCGCTCGGAGCAGGCCGTCCTCGTCGGGCGCACGGACGACCACCCGGCCGTCGGGGAGCTGCCACGCCACGGCCTCGCCAGAGGGCAGCGGGGCCTCCCAGCGTGGGCGCCTGGCGACGAGCGCCAGGCGATAGGGGCCCCGGGGGGTGACCACGTCCTCGAGCACCGGCCGAGCCTACTCGGCGGCGCGGCGTGCTCGCGAGAGCGGCGCGCCGACGTGGCGGGTACCGTCGCCCCGTGCGGCTCGTCGACGCCGTCTCCCTCCGCTCCCGCAGGCGCAAGGTCCGGCTCCTGCTCGACGAGCTGCGACCGACGGCGGACA
>JAOUEK010000174.1 GCA_029858755.1 Thermoleophilia bacterium | reverse complement strand
TCTCGGAGCTTCTCGAAGACCTGGGCGACCGTCGACGCCTTCTGGCCGACCGCGACGTAGATGCAGATCACGTCGCCGCCGCGCTGGTTGATGATCGTGTCGATGGCGACTGCCGTCTTGCCGGTGCCGCGGTCGCCGATGATCAGCTCGCGCTGGCCGCGGCCGATCGGGATCATCGAGTCGATCGCCTTGAGGCCGGTCTGCACGGGCTCCTTCACGGGCTGGCGCTGAACCACGCCGGGAGCCTTGAACTCGAGCGGACGTCGCTCCGTCGTCGCGATCTCCCCCTGGCCGTCGAGCGGGTCGCCGAGCGGGTCGACGACGCGGCCGAGGAGCGCTTCGCCGACCGGTACCGACATCACCTCGCCGGTGCGGCGCACGGGCTCGCCCTCCTTGACGTGCTGCCACTCGCCGAAGAGCGCGACGCCGACGTTGTCCTCCTCGAGGTTGAACGCGATGCCGACGACGCCGTGGTCGAACTCGAGGCGCTCCAGCGCCACGCAGTTCTCCAGCCCGTGGACGCGGGCGATGCCGTCGCCGACCTGGAGCACGGTGCCGACCTCGCTGAGGTCGGTCTCGACGTCGTACTGCTCGATCCGCTGCTTGAGGATCGACGTGATCTCTTCGGGGCGGAGCTTCACGGAAACGGTCTCCTTCGTATCGCTTCGCTACTGGCGGTGGTCTCGGTCAATTCCTGGCTGCGAGCTCGCGGCGGAGCCGCTCGAGGCGGCCGCGGACGCTCGCGTCGACGCGCAGCGAGCCGGCCTGGAGGATCATCCCGCCGACGAGGGCGGGGTCGACGGAGCGCACGGCCTCGACGCTGCTGCCGGACGCCTCCTCGATCCGGCGCACGATCGCCGCGGCCTCGTCGTCGGTGAGCTCGTGCGCCGTCGTCAGCTCGACCTGCAGGCGCCCCTGCTCGCGGTCGACGATCGCGTCCAGCTCCTCCGACATCGCGCGCAGCTCGGCGGCGCGTCCCTTGGCGGCGACGAGGCGCAGGAAGTTGCGGGTGAGGTCGTCGGCGCCTTCCGCCACCTCCTCGAGCACGTCTGCCTTCGCGCCCGGGTCTAGCTGCGGGTTGGCGAGGAAGCCCGCCAGCTCCGGCGACTCGTCGAGCGCGTCGGCGAGCCGGCGCAGCTCGTCGCGGACGACGTCGACCCGGCCGGCGGAGGAGGCGGCCTGGTAGAGCGCGCGCGCGTACATGCGCTGGGCGACGGCCACGTGCTCCTAGCTCCTTCCGCGCTCCAGCGCGGAGAAGTCGAGACCGTCGACCGCCTCCTCGATCAGGCGGCGCTGGTCGTCGGCGTCGAGCACCTTGCCGACCACGCGTTGCGTGGCCTCGACCGTGAGGTCGGCCACCTCTGAGCGGATCTGGTCGATCGCCCGGGCGGTTTCCGCGTCGATCTGCTTGCGCGTGTCCTCGAGCCGGCGCAGGCGCTCGACCTCCGCCTCGTCCTTGGCGCGCTGGATCTGGGCGTCCGACACCTTGCGCGCCTCGGCCAGGATCTCGGCCGACTCGTTGCGCGCCTCGGCGAGGATGGCGCGGTTCTGCTCGAGGAGCTCGCGCGCCTCGACCCGGGCCCGGTCCGCCTCGTCGATCGCCTCGCGGATGCGGTCGCGCCGGTCGTCGATCGTCTTCTGGATCGGGCCGAAGGCGAACCGCTTGAGGACGTAGAAGGTGATGCCGAAAGCGATCAGCGTCCAGACCATCAGGCCCGGGACGACGTCGATCAGGCTCCCGGAGCTCTCCTCGGCTGCAAGCAGGTCGAGCATGGATCAGATGAGGACGTAGGCGAGCAGGCCGCCGATCAGGCCGTAGAAGACGACGGCCTCGGTGAGGGCGAAGCCGAGCCACTGGATGCCCTGGAGCTCACCACGGAGCTCGGGCTGGCGGGCCACTGCCTGGATCATGGAGCCGAAGATGGTGCCGATGCCGATGCCGGCGCCGAGCGAGCCGAGCCCGATGCCGAGGGCGAGCGCGATCGCCTTGCCGGCATCCGCGACGTCTCCGGTGGTCTGGGCGATGACGAAGAACGACGAGAGCATAGGGCGGTCTCCTCCTTGGGATCAGTGGTCCGGCTCGATCGCCGAGCCGATGTAGATGGCGGACAGGGCCGCGAAGATATAGGCCTGGATCGAGACGACGATCACGACCTCGAACAGGTAGAAGGCGGTGGCGGCGGGCACGGCGACCACCGCGAGCACGACGTTCTCGAGCACGAAGATCAGCCCGATGAACGTCAGGATCAGCATGTGGCCCGCGAGCATGTTCGCGTAGAGACGGACGGAGAGGCTGATCAGCCGCATGAACTGGCCGAGGATCTCGAGCGGGATGATCAGCGGCAGCATCGGCTTCGGCACGTCGGGGATCCAGCTCTTGAAG
Organism: Thermoleophilia bacterium; assembly: GCA_029858755.1. Classification (GTDB taxonomy): domain Bacteria; phylum Actinomycetota; class Thermoleophilia; order Gaiellales; family Gaiellaceae; genus Gaiella. Next base: position 2,888 of record JAOUEK010000174.1, on the reverse strand, counting down.
TAGGCGACCACGCCGTTGGCGCGGATGCCCTCGACGTGCGTGAAGACGAACGTCATCAGGGCGAGCGCGAGCGTCACCGAGAGCGTCGAGGTGGCCGCGAAGATCGCGAGCGTCGGCACCTCCACGCCGGCGATGTCGTACCGCTCGTCGGAGAGCGGCAGCGGGATGAAGCCGAGCATGTTGATCACCCAGATGAAGAGCATGAGCGTGGCCACGTACGGGAACCAGCGCCCGATCGCCTTCGTCGGCAGCCCCTGCTCGGCGACCTGCACCTGCGCGATCTCGTAGATCTGCTCGCCCAGCGCCTGCCGCCGGTTCGGGCCGCGGCCGAGCTTGACGCGCATGAAGACGATCCCGATCACGCAGGTGACCACCGTCCCCAGCAGCAGGTACGCGACCGCCTTGTTGATCGACATGTCGAGCGGGCCGAGCTTCAGCTCGGGGCCCCAGGTCTTCAGGTCCCACTCGTGCGAGGGGTCGAACTTCGTCTCCTTCTCGCCGGTGCTCTCGGCGGCGAGCGCGACGGCCGCGGGGAGCACGACGTACAGGGCGAGGGCGAGCGTCAGCAGACGTCTCACGCCTTCGCCTCCGCCCCGAAGTAGGACACGAGCCCGACGGCGAGCTCGAGCGTGAACGCGAGCGCGTAGAGCAGGGCAGCGGCGATCCCCACGGACTGGTCCGCGATCGTGACCGCGACGAGTGGGATTCCCACCGCGATCGCCCGGAAGCTCGTGCCGATGCCCCGCATGCCTGCGGCGGCGAGGTTACCCGTGTCCGACGCGAGACGCGTCAGTACCCACGCGAGCGCCTGTGCCGCGAGCCAGAGGACGGCCGCGAGCAGCCAGCCGGCGAGCGGCCAGCCCGCAGCGGCGAAGACGGGGAGGGCGAGCACGATCACCGCGGTGCCCGCGAGCGCAGGGACGAGCCGGCCGGGGACGCCGCGCGGGGTCGACGCCAGGCGGACGAGCATCCCGGGGTCGTCCTCGTGCTCGGTCATCGGCTGGCACCGTAGACGCGGTAGACGACGAGGATCGAGAGCGGGATGCCGACGATCGCGCCGACGAGCAGACCGAGGCCCCAGCTGCCTACGGCCCAGCCGACGAGGGCACCGGTGCCCATCGAGGCACCGGTCGTGCCGAAGAGGAGACCGGACGCAGAGGCGAGGGTGTTCGGGCTCCGCGGAGGGCTGGACGCCATCGTGGCGGGAGCATATCAGGGAGCTTGTGACACCTCTTTTCGCATGATCAAGCGGATTACGAGGAAGTTCGTCACACGCGTAGGATGTGCGCGTGCAGCGGCTCGTCCTCGTCCACGGCAGCGTCACCGCCGGCCGCGCGACCTGGGCCACGCAGCGCCGGGCGCTCCGTGACCGCTTCACGCTCGCCGTGCTCGACCGCCCTGGCTTCCCGCCCGGCCCTCCCGTCGACCGCGTGGACTTCGAGGAGCACGCGGCCTGGGTGGCAGACCGGCTGCAGACCGGGGACCACCTGGTCGGGCACTCCTACGGCGGCGTCGTCTGCCTGCTCGCGGCCGCGCGGCGCCCCGACCTGCTTGCGTCCCTCACCGTGGTCGAGCCGCCCGCCGGGGACGTGGCGCGCGGCGACCCCGACGTCGACCGCTTCGTCCGCGAGGGCGAGGCCTGGTGGGCGGCCGGCCCGACCGACGACGCCGAGGCGTTTCTCCGCGGCTTCCTGCGCTACGTCGGCTCGGCCTATGAGCCGCCCTCCCCCCTGCCCCCGGAGCTCGCGCAGGGAGCGCTGACGCTGATCGTGGAGCGCCATCCGTGGGAGGCGCGGATCCCGCTCGCCGCGCTGGCGGCCGCCCCGTTTCCGAAGCTCGTCGTCTCCGGTGCGCACCATGCCGCGTTCGACGCGATCTGCGATGCGCTGGAGCGCGGCCTCGGCGCCGAGCGGCTGGTGCTCCCCGGCCACGGCCACAGCCCGCATCGGCACCCGGCGTTCGACGAGGCGCTGGCCCGCTTCGTGGACGCTGCAGCCGAGAACCAGGCGTCGGGCTGAAGCCCGACGCGGGAGCCCACGTGTGGCGTCGGGCTTCAGCCTGACGCCTCGTGTGGGACGTCCGCCGGCTCGTCGGCCGCTGCCGCGACGCCCCCTTGGTCGCAACGGAAGCCGAAAGAGCGGCTGGAGAGCGGTCGGGCTCGAGCGACGGCCCGCGCTGCCGCGGGCAGGGGATCAGGCGGAGCGGCGCTCGGCGTCGACCGGCACCGTGCCTGCGGCTCCCTCTTCGCGCAGGCGCCGCCGGATCCGGGGGTTGGCGAGCTTGACGATCTCGAGCAGATAGACGACGTAGACGGAATACGCCAGCGCGGCGAGCGCGATCGCTGCCACCGCCACCGTCTGCCAGAGGTGCCATTCCCCACCGGCCCGGAAGGGCACGAAGCGGGTGGCGAGGGCGGCGGCGCCGAGCGTGGCCGTCCAGCCCCACATGAGCGCGGCCGCGCGCCGCTGCGAGAAGCCGATGTTGAGGAAGCGGTGGTGGAGGTGCCAGCGGTCGGCACCGCTGATCGGCTGCCCGTACTTGAGTCGCTTGGCGACCACGAACGACGTGTCGATGATCGGCACCGCGAGCACGACCAGGGGCAGGAAGAGGACGACCGTCGACGCCGTCTTCAGCAGCCCGGCGACCGCGACCGAGGCGAGCGTGAAGCCGAGCACGAGCGCCCCCGAGTCGCCCATGAAGATGCGCGCCGGGAAGAAGTTGTGCCGCAGGAAGCCGACGCAGGCGCCGGCCACCACCGCCGACAGGATCGCCGCGTCCACCTTGCCGAGTGAGAGGGCGATGATCGCGAACGTGAGGCCGGAGATGGCACACACCCCGGATGCGAGGCCGTCCATCCCGTCGAGGAAGTTGACCATGTTCATCACGGT
>JAOUEK010000173.1 GCA_029858755.1 Thermoleophilia bacterium | reverse complement strand
CCAGGCGCCCTCGGTCTGCACCGTGTCGACCCGTGGCGACGCGGCAAGGGCCCCCAGCGCGACGGCCTCGGCGAAGCCCTGGATGCAGGCGCTGGCGAGCGCGCCCCCTCCGACCTGCACGACGAGGCGGTCGAAGGCGACCCCGGAGGAGACGAGCTCCCAGCCGAGCGTCTCGCCACCCTCGATCGCGAGCCCGTTCAGGTTGCCCTGGCACGTGAAGGGCAGGGCGCCGTCGTCGAGTGCGCGCAGCAGCGCGCGCACCGTGGGGTCGCCGGGCCTCCCGTCGCGGGGGCAGGTCGTGATCCGGGCGTCGAGCTCCTCGAGGCGGGCGAGCACGAGCGGATCGGCGTCGGGCGGGACGAAGACGCGGAGCACGCGCCCCCCCGCGGCGGCGACGACCGCTGCGGCGAGCGCCGCGTTCCCGCAGCTCGCGATCGCGAGCTCCCTCCGGGCCGATGCGTCTGCGAGGCCGAGCCGCTCGGCGACCTCGAGCTGGAGCAGCACGCCGAACAGGTGGCGCGCCTTGTGCGACCCGGAGACGTTCCCCGTCTCGTCCTTCACCCACACCCCTCCCGCGCGGGACAGGCCGAGCGCATCGGAGAGCGGGGCGTTCCGGGAGAGCGGGGTGGCGGTGAAGCCGTGGCCGTCGAGCGCCGCGACCTCCGCGTCGAGCCGGCGCACCAGAGCGCAGAAGCCGTCGTCGGCGAGCCCGCCCGCGCGGGCCAGGTGGTACGGGTGCAGCAGCGTGCGGTAGGCGAGGAACGGGCTCGGCTCCGGCACCTCGTCCGGGAACCGGAGCGCGCCGAGGTCGAGGATCCGCCGGAGCACGTGATCCACGTCGTCGCCGGACGCGGCGCCCGGGCAGCGGAACGGATACGGGTCGAAGGGCGCCGGCTCGGCACCGCAGCCCGCGCACACGAGACGCGAGGCAGGACCGGGGTCGCTCACAGCGACTCCAGGGCCCCGGTGCGGGCGTTCACCTCGTCGATCAGCGCGTCCCAGGCCGCGACGCTCTCCCGGGCGGAGTCCCAGTACGCCTGGTCGCGTCGCGCCTCGAAGTCCTCGACCGAGACGCCCTGCTGCTCGACCCAGGTGAAGTAGCCGAGGTTGAAGATCCGCGTGCGCTCGACGTGCGTCAGCTCGAGCAGGTGGTCGGTGGCGACGCCGAGCAGGTGCTCGCCGACGACCTCCGCCGCCGCCAGCTCGTCGAAACCGTCGTCGAAGTAGCGGGCGAGCGCGAGCTCGCGCTCGCTCTCGTACAGCTCGGCGCCGTCGGTGGCGACCGTGACGATCACGTCATCGGGGCCGAGGTCGAAGTGCTTGGCCACCTTGATCGCGCCGAGCACGTTGCAGATGCTCGAGAGCCCGAGCGAGGGAAGCCCCCCGATCACCGCGTCCGGCACTCCGCGCCGCGCGAGCAGGCGTCGCCCCACGTCGCTGCCGAAGAGGACGCCCAGCCGGTCGGTCGCCCGGTCGGAGACCGCGAGCGCGACGTCGGTGTTCATCACGTTGTGGATCAGCGGCACGTGCTTGTCGCCGATGCCCTGGATGTTGTGCGAGCCGAAGCCGTTGTAGAGGAGGGTCGGGCACTCGAGCGCCTCGCAGGCGACGATCTGCGCGCCCAGCCGCTCCTTCAGGTAGTCGCCGGCCCCGATCGTGCCGGCCGACCCCGTGGCGGCGACGAAGGCGCGGAGGCGGAGGCGCGGGTCGTCCGCCTGCAGGCGCTCGAAGACGCGCTCGAGCGCCGACCCGGTCGCGAGGTAGTGGACGACGTAGTTCCCGAGCTCGGCGAACTGGTTGAGGATCACGTTCTCGGGGTCGGCGGCCAGCACGTTGCAGGCGTCGTAGATCTCCTTCACGTTGCTCTCTGTGCCGGGCGTCCTCACGATGTCGCTCTCGTCGAGCACCCACTCGGCCAGCCAGTCGAAGCGCTCCCGGCTCATGCCCTCCGGGAGCACGGCGACGCCGCGGCAGCCGAGGAGCCGCGAGATCGCCACACCACCCCGGCAGTAGTTGCCGGTGGACGGCCACACGGCCCGCTGCGCGGTCGGGTCGAAGCGCCCGCTGACGAGCCGGGGCGCGAGGCAGCCGTATGCGGCGAGCACCTTGTGCGCACGGATCAGCGGGAAGCGGTCGCCCAGCGCGACGACGATCGGGGCGTCGACCCCGGTGAGCGCGCGGCCCAGCACGAGGTGGTCGGGGACGTCGACGACATCGCGACGGCCGGGGCCGTTGTACCAGTGCACGCGGAACAGGTTCAGGGGATCGGCGTCGTCGGCACCGACGCCCGCCAGCGCCGCCTGGATGCGGGGCGGGACGAGCTCGGGGCTTGCGAGCTGCCTGAACGTGGGCAGCGCCACGCGCGCCGCGCGAAGGTGCTCGACCGTCCGCTCGAGCGCACGATCGTCGACGACCTCTGCGTCCCTGCCGGCCGGGGTGGTGAGCATGCGGGCCTCCCGCTTCTGGCTTGGCTCCACCCTAGGAGCGGCGGGGCGGACCAACCTCGGGGCTTCGTCGTACCGCCGATCAGGGGATCCCCGCATGGGGGAAGGGAGCGGGTGCGCGTTCCCACGGATGCCGGGAGGCGCCGGGCCCGTCACAGTCGAGGGGAGGGCGGATGAGATGAGGAGGCTCCTGCTCGCCTACGACGGCTCCGACGGGGCCGAGCGGGCGCTCGACGCGCTCGCCGGCCTGCACCGGGAGGGAGACGTCGTGACCCTGGTCGGCGTCGCCGAGGGCGATCCGCTGTTCGGGCACGCCGGCAGGCTGCACTCGCCGGATCAGGAGGCACAGCGCCGGCGCGGGCTCGAGGAGGCGGCGACGCGGTTGGCCGAGCGCGGCATCGCTGCCGAGCTGGAGGTGGCGAGCGGTGACGCGGCGACGGCGATCCTCGACGTCGCCGAGCGCAGCGCAGCCGACCTGATCGTGATGGGCACGCGCGGCCTCGGCGGCGCCGAGCGCTGGCTGATCGGCTCCGTGAGCACGAAGGTGCTCCACCACGCGCCGTGCAGCGTGCTCGTCGTGCGCTGATCGGTCGCCTCGCGGCCGGGCGGCGACGGGCCGCGCCCGTGACCGTCCGCGCTCAGCCGCGCGCCCCGCGCTCGCGTCGCCGAGCTCCGGCCGACGTGGCGCCGGGGGAGGAGAGGAAGCGGCCGATGGAGCGCGCGGCCTGGCGAATGCGGTGCTCGTTCTCGACGAGCGCGAAGCGGACGTGGCCCTCGCCGCCGGGCCCGAAGCCGACGCCTGGTGAGACGGCGACGTGCGCGCGGCGCGCGAGCAGCTCCGAGAACTCGAGCGACCCGAGGTCGGCGTACGGCTCGGGCAGGCGCGCCCAGGCGAACATCGTCGCGCGCGGCCGCGGAATCTCCCAGCCGGCGCGCGCGAGCCCGTCGCAGAGCGCGTCGCGGCGGCTGCGGTACACCTCCGCCACCTCCAGCGGCGTCTCCGGCGCCTCGTTGAGCGCGGTGATCGCGGCGATCTGGATCGGCTGGAAGGTGCCGTAGTCGAGCCACGACTTGAGCCGTCCGAGCCCGCCCACGATCCGCTCGTTGCCGACGAGGAAGCCGACCCGCCAGCCCGCCATCGAGAACGACTTGGAGAGCGTGTACAGCTCCACCGCCACCTCGTCTGCGCCGCGAACCTGCAGGATCGACGGCGGCTCGTACCCGTCGAAGGCGAGGTCGGCGTACGCGAAGTCGTGCACCACCACCACCTCGTGCTCCCGCGCGAAGCTCACCACCCGCTCCATGAAGTCGAGCTCGACCGTGGCGGTCGTCGGGTTGTGCGGGAAGGAAAGCACGATCACGCGGGGCCGGGGCTCCGCCAGCTCCCACGCCTGCTGCAGGTTCTCGAACAGGTCCTCGTCCCGTCCCATCGGCACCCGGAAGATGCTCGCCCCCGCCAGGATCGGCCCGTGGATGTGGATCGGGTAGCTCGGCGAGGGCACGAGCGCCGCGTCCCCCGGCTCCAGCAGCACCCACATCAGGTGCACGAAGCCCTCCTTCGCCCCCACCGTCGCCACCACCTGCGAGCCGGGGTCGAGCTCGACGCCGAAACGGCGCCGGTACAGCTCGGCGCAGGCCAGCCGCAGCTTGGGGATCCCCCGCGATGCCGAGTAGCGATGGTTGTGGGGCTTGCCCGCGGCCTCCTGCAGCTTCGCCACCGCCACCTCCGGCGAGGGCAGGTCGGGGTTGCCGAAGCCGAGGTCGACCACGTCCGCCCCGCCGCGCCGCAGCTCCAGCGTCAGCTCCCTGATCGACGCCAACACGTACGGCGGCAACGCATCGATCCGGCGCAGCTCCATGGCGCGACGTTACGCGCTCGTCGCCGCCGAGGCGTCACCGAGGTGCTCGAGCGCCGCGGCGGCCTGCTCGCGGAGCCTGAACTTCTGCACCTTGCCGGTGACGGTCATCGGGAACTCGTCGACGAAGCGCCAGTGGCGGGGGATCTTGACGGTCGAGATCCTCCCACGGCACGCGGCCTCGAGTGACTCCGCCGTGGGCGCGGCACCTTCGGCGGGACGCACCCATGCCATCACCTCCTCGCCGTAGCGCTCGCTGGGCACGCCGACGACGTACGCCTCCGCCACCTCCGGCAGTGCGATCAGGAACTCCTCGACCTCGCGCGGGTAGATGTTCTCGCCCCCGCGGATGATCATGTCCTTGATCCGCCCGACGATGTCCACATAGCCGTCGTCGTCCATCGTCGCCAGGTCGCCGGAGTGGATCCAGCCGTCATCGTCGATCGCCTCCCGGGTCGCCTCGTCGTCGCCCCAGTAGCCGAGCATCACGTTGTAGCCGCGCATGCACTGCTCGCCGACCGCGCCGCGCGGCACCGTCTCGCCCGTCGCCGGATCGACGATCTTCACCTCCACGTGCGGGTGCGGACGCCCGACCGTCGTCACCCGCTTCTCCACGGGGTCGTCGGGCGCGGTCTGGGTGGCGAGCGGCGACGTCTCCGTCATGCCGCAGCCGATCGTCACCTCCGCCATGTGCATCCGCGAGCGGACGGCGTTCATCGTCTCGACGGGACAGGGCGCGCCGGCCATGATCCCGGTGCGCAGGCTCGACAGGTCGAACTCGTCGAAGCGCGGGCTCTCGAGCTCCGCGATGAACATCGTGGGCACGCCGTAGAGCGACGTGCACTGCTCGGCCTGCACGGCCTCGAGCACGTCGGCGGGCTCGAACGACTCGCCCGGGACGACGATCGTCGCCCCGCAGGCCGTGCAGGCGAGGGTGCCGAGCACCATGCCGAAGCAGTGGTGAACGGCACCGGGATGC
>JAOUEK010000172.1 GCA_029858755.1 Thermoleophilia bacterium | reverse complement strand
GCTCGAGGCGGCGGGCTTCTCCGGCGTCCGGGCGGTCGCCGTCGCCGACGACGTCGTGATCGACCGCGTGACGGCGCTCGAGCGCCTCCGCGGCCGCCACATCTCCACCTTCGACCTGCTCGACGCAGAGGAGGTGCGAGACGGCATCGCACGGGCCGAGCGCGAGCTCCCGGAGCAGGTGACCTCGCGTCTCGAGCAACTGGTCGTCGTCGCGGAGCGGGGTGCAACCCGGGCTCGCTAGCCGGCGGCGACGTACTCGATCCGCGTCGAGCCCGTGTAGCCGTCGGTGGCGAGGACGAAGACGCACGTATGGTCGGCGTTCGCATACGGGGGCGCCGGCACGCGGGCGCGCACGACGACGCCGTCCGGCGCTTGCAGCTCGCCCCACGGGATGCCGTCCACGGTGACCGAGATCGGATCGCCGCTCTTGCCGAGCAGCGTCAGCTCCAGGGCCCCCTGACCGCAGCCGGGCGCGAGGACCGTGAGCTCGCCGGTGAAGTCGCCGTTGGGCAGAGCGCCGATCACCCTCGTGGTCACGCGAACCGGCTGCTCCGCCCTCCACAGGCGCCACCCGGGCACCTGCGCGGCCGGGTCGAGGCGCTGCCCGACGAGCGCGCCCGCGAGCGTCACGGTCGCCGGCGTGAGCACGCTCTGCGCACCGAGCGGCGACCCGTCCGCTGCCCGCACGACCCCGTCACGGCCGATCTCCACGACCGGTGGCGACGGAGGCACGGTCACGTCGACGTCGGGGAGCCGGACCGTGCTCCTGACGGCCGGGTTCCAGAAGAACGTCCGCGCCACGGTCGCCGGCGGATGATCGCCGGTCGCCAGCAGCGTCACCGGCGCGTACCGGGAAGCGATCCACGTCGGGTCCGCGGCACCCGCCAACAGCGTCTGCCGCACGTCGGACTCGCGGACGACCGTGCGGGTCGCATCGACGGAGACGGCGGCGAGCCCGACGACGACGACCGCCGCGCACGCGGCCGGGAGGCGACGGCGCGGCACGAGCAGCACCGCCAGCAGCGCCGCTGCCACGGCCACCAGCACGGCACGGGCCGCCCACTGCGACTCGGCGGCCGTCCCCTGGAGCCACGTCGTCCAGAGCGCGTCCTGGACCCCGGTGCCGGGCACGAGTTCGTCGACGGGAGCGAGCGCGGCACCGACGACCACGAAGGCAACCGTGACGCCGACGACCCTGCGCGGCCGCGGCGCGCCGGCCCCGAGCCACGCGGCGAAGCCGACGAACAGCACCGGCGCCGCGGTCAGCAGGTACCGCTGCGACAGATACCCGACGTTCTGCGCCGAGAACGCCGCCACCTGCAGCACGAGCAACGGCACGTAGCCGACCGCGATCGCCGCGTAGGCTGCACGCGGGCCGGTGACGCGCTTGCGCAGCGCATCCACGCACACGACGACGCTGCCCACGAGCGGTAGGGCGAGCGAGACCAGCGCGATGCCGACCGCATGCACGCCGATCGCGCCGATCACGCCGAGCGTCGAGGTCGACGTCTCCACCACCGGCTGGTACGCGCCCAGCAGGCTCTCCCAGAGAGATCCCGACCCGGCCGCGACAGCCGTCGCGACGCCGACGCCTCCGACAAGCGCCAGCACGCCGACCGGCGCGAGCGCGCGCGCGACGCTCCAGGAGCGGGTGATGCGCGCGTGGACGACGGCCGCCAGCAGGAGTGCGGGCACGAGCACGAGTGCCTGCATGCGCACAGTGGCCGCGAGCGTGACCAGCCCGAAGAACGCGCCCTGGCGCAGCAGCGTCGGGCGCTCCAACACCAGCGTGCCGGTGGCGAGCGAGGCGACGGCGAACGGGTAGAACGCGGCCTCGGTCATCAGCAGCCCGCCATAGGCGAGCCCGGGGACGAGCAGCGTGAGCACGGCGGCGAGGGCCGCCCAGCCCTGCGACGTGAGCCGCCGGGCCCAGAGGAAGACCGGGATCGCCGCGGTCGCCATCACCAGGGACTGGAGCGCCTGCGCCACGCCGATGCCTCCGTCGAGGCCGAGCGCAGCGATCGGGGCTCCGACGATCGCCGGCGTCAGCAGGCTGGTGTACGGGGCGGCGAGCCCGCGGATCGTCAGCGTCCCGTGCTCCCACAGGGACTCGCCCGTCAGGGCGTAGACGACCTCGTCGGGGGTGATCCAGGGGATCGTGGCGCCGTTGCTCGCGACCAGTCGGATCGCCGCCGAGCCCACGACGAGCACGCCGAGCAGCAGCGTGGTACGGCGTCCCGTCGAGCTCACGCCCGACAGCGTGCCGGATTCACAGAGCAGTGTGTGGGTCGTCATCGGCCCGCGGTACACTCGCGTCGTCCCCTTTAAGCCGGTCCAGCGAGGCCGGGAAGGAGTTGCATGACCGATTCGCCCCCGCGCGACGCCGTGTCGCGCACGATCCTCGACGCCGAGTCCGTCGCCCGTACGCTGGCGCGCATCGCGCACGAGATCATCGAGCGGAACGACGACCTCGAGCGCGTCGCCCTCGTCGGCATCCACACGCGCGGCGTGCCCCTCGCGCGTCGGCTCGGCGAGCTGGTGCGCGAGCGGTGCGGAGTCGACGTGGCGCAGGGCGCCGTCGACATCACCTTCCACCGCGACGACGTGTCGGTGCGGGCAGGGGGCACTCCGCGCCTCGCGCAGCCCGTCGTGCACGGCACGGAGCTCGACTTCCCCGTGCACGGCAGGACGTTGATCCTCGTCGACGACGTCCTCTACACCGGGCGCACGATCCGCGCGGCGATCGACGCCCTGCTCGAGTACGGGCGGCCCGACCGCGTGCAGCTGGCGGTGCTCGTCGACCGCGGCCACCGGGAGCTCCCCATCCGCCCCGACTACGTGGGCAAGAACCTCCCCACCGCACGCACCGAGCGCGTTCAGGTCGAGCTCGCAGACCCCGACGGGGAGGACCGCGTGTTGCTCCTGGCGGCACCCGAGGAGGCGAGACATGGCTGACAGGCGGCGCCACCTGCTCGCGATCTCCGACCTCTCCCGGGTGGACGCCGAGCGGATCCTCGACACCGCACGCGCGCTCGAGCGGTCGCTGGACCGTGAGGTCAAGAAGCTCCCGACGTTACGGGGGCGTCTCGTCGTGAACCTCTTCTACGAGTCGTCCACCCGCACGCTCTCGAGCTTCGACCTCGCCGCCAAGCGCCTCTCGGCCGACACGATGGCGCTGCGCGCATCGGGCTCCTCCGTCGACAAGGGCGAGTCGCTGCGCGACACGGCGCTCACCCTCGGCGCGTACGACCCCGACGTGATCGTCGTGCGCCACCCGCACATCGGCGCAGCCAACCTCGTCGCCGCCTCGACCGACGCCCACGTCGTGAACGCCGGAGACGGCAAGCACCAGCACCCGACCCAGGCGCTCCTCGACCTGTACACGATGCGCGAGGCGGTCGGCGGCCTCGAGACGCTGCACGTCGCCGTCGTCGGGGACGTGCTGCACTCGCGGGTCGCCCGGTCCCTGATCGAGGCGCTCGCGCTCGTCGGGGCCGAGGTGACGCTCGTCGGCCCGCCGACGCTGATCCCGCCCGGCATCGAGCAGCTGGGGTGCGGGGTCGCGTACGAGATCGACGCGATCGGCAACGCGGACGTCGTGTACGTCCTGCGCATGCAGCAGGAGCGGATGCTCCCGGGCGCCGCCTTCGTCCCGTCCCTGCGCGAGTACGCGGCCCTCTACGGGATCACGCCGGAACGGGTGCGTGCCGGCCAGGTGGTGATGCACCCCGGGCCGATGAACCGCGGCGTGGAGATCGACCCGCGAGTGGCCGACTCCGAGGCGGCGCTCGTCACCACCCAGGTGCGGGCGGGCCTCGTCGTGCGCATGGCCGTGCTCTACGACCTGCTCACCGCCGGCCCCGTGCACCTCGCCGGCGAGCTGGAGGTCGCATGACGCTCTTCCGTCGGGACGCTCCGCCCGACACGCTGACCCTCGAGGGGCGCGTGGTCGACCCCGTCGAGGGCATCGACGCCGCGCTGCGGGTGGTGGTCGAGGACGGCGTCGTCGCGGCGCTCGAGCCGCTCACCGGCACGTCGGCGGCGCGCGTCATCGCCCCGGCGTTCGTCGACCCGCACGTGCATCTGCGCACGCCCGGCCGTGAGGACGAGGAGACGATCGCGAGCGGCACTGCGGCCGCCGCGGCCGGCGGTTACTGCGCGATCCTCGCCATGCCCAACACCGAGCCCGTGGTCGACTCGGCGGCGGTGCTGCGCGCGCTGGTCGAGCGGGCCCGCGAGGAGGCGGTCGTGCCCACGGGGTTCATGGCGGCGATCTCGAAGGGCCAGCGTGGGGAGGAGCTGGCCGAGCTGGCCGATCTGGCCGCGGCAGGCGCCGTCGCGTTCACCGACGACGGGCGGCCCGTCGTCTCTGCCGGGCTGCTGCGCCGCGCGCTCCGCTACGGGACGGTCGCCGACGCGCTGCTCGCGCTGCACGAGGAGGACCCGGCGCTCTCCGCCGACGGGCAGATGCACGAAGGCGCGGTCTCCGCCGCGCTCGGGCTCTCCGGCTGGCCATCGCTCGCGGAGTCGACGATGATCGAGCGCGACCTCGCCCTGGCCGCATACGAGCAGCGGCCTTTGCATATCATGCATGTCTCGGCGGCCGCCTCCGTCGAGGCCGTCCGCGCGGCGAAGGCGCGCGGCACCCTCGTCACGGCGGAGGTCACCCCGCACCATCTCTGCCTCACCGACGACGTCGTGCGCACTCTCGATCCCAACACGAAGATGAACCCGCCCCTCCGCGCCGCCGCCGACCGCGACGCGCTCGTGGAGGGGCTGCGCGACGGCACGCTCGACTGCGTCGCCACCGACCACGCACCGCACGCGCGCCACGAGAAGGACGTCCCGTTCGAGGAGGCCCCGTTCGGCGTGACCGGGCTCGAGACGGCGTTCGCCGTTCTCAACACGCGGCTCGTGCGCCCGGGCACGGTGCCGTTGGCGACCGTCCTCGAGCGCATGTCGGCCGGCCCGGCGCGGGCGTTCCGCCTGCCCGTGCCGCGCGTCGCGGTCGGAGAGCAGGCGAACCTCGTGCTGCTCGACCTGGACGAGGAGTGGGTCGTGCGCGAGGACTCGTTCCGGTCGCGGTCGGTGAACTCGTGGCTGCTCGGCGAGACGCTCACCGGGCGTGTCCTGCAGACCGTCGCCGGCGGCCGGCTGGTACACGGCGCATGACGGAGGTGCTTGGGTACCTGGCGCTGGAGGACGGCACCGTGTACCGCGGGCGGTCGGTCGGCGCCGACGGCGTCGTCTTCGGCGAGGCGGTGTTCACGACCGGGATGACCGGG
>JAOUEK010000171.1 GCA_029858755.1 Thermoleophilia bacterium | reverse complement strand
GCTGGTCGTGGTCAACGTCCAGCGCGGCGGGCCCAGCACCGGGCAGCCGACCAAGGTCGAGCAGGGCGACCTGCTGGCCGCGATCTTCGGGAGCCACGGCGATGCGCCGAAGGTGGTGATGGCGGCGAGCGGCATCGAGGACTGCTTCTACTCGGTGATCACGGCCCGCAAGATCGCCGAGTCGTTCAACATCGTGGTCGTCCTGCTCTCCGACGCGAGCCTCGCCACCGCCCAGCAGCCGTTCCCGCGTCCGATGTTCAGCGAGGACTGGCTCGCGCCGCCGGTCGACCAGACGCCCGTGCCGGAAGGGACGCGGCCGTACGAGTGGGATCCGGTGACCGGCATCGCGAGACGCCTCGTCCCCGGCCAGCCGGGCGGCATGCACACTCTCACCGGGCTCGCGCACGACCGGGGCAGCAACGTGGCCTACGACGCCGGGAGCAACGAGGACGGGCTGCGCCACCGCAGCCTCAAGCTCGTCGCGCTCCAGAAGACATTGCGCCCACCGCCCGTGTTCGGCGAGCCGGAGGGCGACCTGCTGGTCGTCGGCTGGGGCAGCACCAAGGGCGTGATCGAGGAGGCGGTCGAGCGCCTGTGCGCGGAGGGGCGGCGGGTCTCGTCGATGCACCTGCGCTTCCTGCAGCCGCTGCCACCCGGGATCAAGCAGATCATGCAGGGCTTCCGGCAGGTGATGACGGTGGAGGGCAACTGGGCCGACCGGCCCGAGGACGAGCTCGTCGACGAGGACAACCGGCGCTACTCGCCTCTCGCGATGATGCTCCGCTCGCGCTACCTCGTCGACGTCGACTGCTGGAGCGAGGCCCGGGGACAGCCGATCAAGCCCGGTACCGTCGCCAACGTAATCCGCGAGCGTCTCGAGTGGGAGGAACGCCGATGACGATCCCCGCCACGCAGTGCCTGATCCGCCTCCACGACGACCACCACACCCTCGAGGACTACCAGGGGGGCATGCCACGCTGGTGCAACGGCTGCGGCGACAACGCCATCCTCACGGCGGTGCAGCGGATCTGCCGCGACGAGGACCTGAGCCCCGAGCGCATGGTGTTCGTGTCGGGGATCGGCTGCTCGAGCCGCTTCCCCCACTACATGAGCACGTACGGCTTCCACGGGATCCACGGGCGTGCGTTCCCGATCGCCGAGGGGATCAAGATGGCGCGGCCCGACCTGCACGTGTTCGTCAACACGGGCGACGGCGACTGCTGCAGCATCGGCGCAGCCCACTGGATCCATGCCGTTCGCTACAACATGAACCTGACGGTGCTCCTGCACGACAACTTCGTGTACGGGCTCACCAAGAAGCAGGCCTCGCCGACCTCGCCGAGAGGGCTCAAGAGCAACACGACGCCGCGGGGCGCAGACCTCGAGGCGCTCAACCCGCTCACGGTCACCCTCGGAGTCCAGAACGCCTCCTTCGTGGCCCAGGCCGTGGACTGGATCCCGGAGGTGCTGCACGACATCGTCGCCGAGGCCTACCACCACAAGGGGTTCTCCTTCGTGCGGATCATCCAGCGCTGCCCCGAGTTCCTGCCCACGATGCTCGAGCCCTGGCTGCAGGATCCGTCGAAGGCGCTGCTCCTGACTCACGAGAACGGCCTGCAGCTCAGCTCCGACGTGAAGCGGATCTACAAGAACCAGCTCGAGCACGACCCGCTCGACATCGACCGCGCCCGCGAGATCGCCTCCTCGGTCGACGTGATCCCCGTCGGGATCCTCTACCGGAACCCGGAGATCCCGCGCTACGAGGAGCTGCGAGGCGCCGGCCAGGCACGGCCCGCGGAGCGGATCCGCGCGGGGCTCGAGGCCGAGCTCGACAGGTTCACCGTGTGGCCGGACGAGAGCGTCGAGGAGCAGGCGGTCGCCTGACCGGAGGCCGAGCTTGACGAGCGAACCGCAAGCGACGGAGGCTGCCACAGCCCTCCAGGTACAGGCCGTCTTCCACATGACCGGGAGCCGGTCGGGCGACGTGCTGGAGCCGATCGAGGAAGGGACGTTGCGGCCGGCGCTCCTGGCCGGCTACCGGGACCTGTCGCGCTTGCGCTACGACTTCCCCGTCGTCCTCGTCGAGGGTGTCGCCGACGGTGGCTTCGTGCAGTCGCTGTCGTCGATCGTCGACGGCGTCCTGCAGGACGTCGCCCCGCGCGGGGTCGAGGGAGAGCGGCTCCGTCGTGTGACGCTGCGCCTCGAGAGGGAGTTGCGCGCGCTCGTCCACGACGGCGCGAGGGGCATGCTCTCCGACCTGTGGGAGAAGGCGATGGCGAGCTGCGCCGCGGACGACGACGACGTCGAGCCGATCCTCGCCCAGGCTGGCGCCCAGCTGAGCGTCGACGGCGAGGTCGTCGACTGCGATCACGACGCGCCGTCGCGCCTCGTCGCACACGCGTGGCGCGCCACGCAGCAGCAGAAAGCGCGCCGCTTCCACGACGAGGTGGATCGGCTCGTGCAGGCGCTCTCCGACATCCTGCGGGCGGCCTTCATCCACTCCGAGGGTGGGCGCCGGCCCGAGAGCCTGAGGGCGGGCGTGGGCGACGCGCACCGCGACGACTTCGACTTCGACGCCATGTCGCGGCTGCTCGGCAGGGGCGTTCCGAAGGACGAGCTGCCCGCGGGCCGTCGCGTGCGGATCGAGTGGGCGCTCGACGTGCTGAAGCGCCAGCGCTTCTTCGAGCCGGCTCCCGGGCCGGGCCTGGGGCAGGCGGAGCCACCGTACGAGTACCGCTTCTCGAGCTGCACGGAGGCGGCGGCCGCGTTCGCCGAGCGGCTGCCCGAGGTGGTCGAGTTCGTGAAGGCGATATCCGTCGCCGAGCTCGAGGCCGACGGCCGCTACGTGGAGCCCAGGCACGACCCGTTCTTCGAGGCGTTCGGCGAGGACGCGCTGACACCCAGGGATCTCGCGCTCTTCCCCGACTACCTCGTCTGCATCGACGCCGGGCACACGGACGCGGCCGAGAGCGGTGTGCTGATGGAGGTGCTGTCCTCGGACCTGCCCGTGAAGGTGCTCGTGCAGACCGAGGACGTGCTCGAGGAGTCGTCGATCGGCTCCGGCCATTTCGGCTTCGGCATGCGGAGCGCACAGCTCGCGTCGACCGCGATGGGCTTCCACGACGCCTTCGTCCTGCAGACGACGAGCTCGAACCTCTACCAGCTGCGCGGCCGACTGCTCGACGGGCTCGTGTACCCGGGCCCGGCGCTCTTCAGCGTCTTCGCAGGATCGGCGGCCCCGGCGAACGACCTGCCGCCCTATCTCACGTCGGCGGCGGCGATGGAGTCGCGGGCGTTCGTCGCGTTCACGTACGACCCGGCGGCCGGGCCGGACTGGGCGTCGCGCTTCTCGCTCGAGGACAATCCGCAACCCGAGCTCGACTGGCCGATCGAGGAGCTGGAGTACGCCGACGAGGCGCTCCGGCGGGTCACGGA
The DNA here is from genome assembly GCA_029858755.1 of Thermoleophilia bacterium. Taxonomy (GTDB): domain Bacteria; phylum Actinomycetota; class Thermoleophilia; order Gaiellales; family Gaiellaceae; genus Gaiella. Next base: position 1,856 of record JAOUEK010000171.1, on the reverse strand, counting down.
GCAGGTCGCCTTCACGATCGTCGACTTCGTCGTCTGCGACCGCCGCTACGGGCGGCACTTCGCCCGGGTCCCGCGGTCGGGCTGGAACGGGAACCTGATCCCGGTCGACGAGTGGCTGGCGGTCGACCCGGCGGACGTGGGGGAGCGGATCCCCTTCGTCAACGTGGTCGACGAGCAGGACGTGCTGCACCGGCTGATCGTCGACGCGAAGCTGATGCAGGCAGCCCGGCGCTGCCGGGAGCTCTGGCACGGCCTGCAGGAGCTGGGCGGCATCCACAACTCCCACGCCGATCGCCTGCTCGCACGCGAGAAGGCGGCCTGGGAGGAGGAGAGGCAGCGCGAGCTCGAGAGCCTGCGCGCCGAGGCGACGGCGGCAGCGGCCGGGGACGCACCGGCGGTGGCGGTAGCGGAGCCCATCCCCGGCGAGGCCACGCAGGTCGCTGCGGCCGAGGGAGCTGTCGTTGAGGAGGACGTCGAGGTCGCCGAGGCCGTCCAGGCCCCGTCGGACGACCCGTGGATCGAGACGACGCGCTGCTCGACCTGCAACGAGTGCACGGCGATCAACGACCGGATGTTCGCCTACGACGAGAACAAGCAGGCCTACTTCAAGGACCTCGACGCAGGCACCTTCCGCGAGATCGTCGAGGCGGCAGAGGCGTGCCAGGTGGCGGTGATCCATCCCGGCAAGCCGCGCAACCCGAACGAGCCGGGTCTCGAAGAGCTGATCGAGCGCGCGAAGCCGTTCCAGTAGGACGGTGTCGCCGGCGCCCCGCGCAGCCGGCGCCCGCGCAGCCGGCCGGCAGACCTGACGCGCTGCCCCTCTGGGACGCGGCCGGCTCAGCAGTGCCCCACACCACCCGACGTCCACGAGCCCGCATCCCTCTACTCGCCGCTCGCCTCACCACTGACCTCCTTCGTGCGCCGTCTCTCGACCACTGCTATGAGCGGGCGGCGGGTGCGGTTTGCGAGCAGGGTGCGAATCCGCCCGTGAGCTGCCGCTGTCCTCGGCTCAGGTGGTGAGGATGGGCGCGCTCGCGGGCTCTCCGCGGGCGCGCCGCACGATCACCCAGCCGCCCCAGGTGCGCAGGTCGAACGGCGCGTTCATGGACACCTCCGTCGTCCCGTCGTGCTCGACGACGAAGGACCCGCACGTGGGGCCGAGCTCCTCCCCTTTCGTGAGCACGAGCTCGTAGAACGTGCCACGGGGAAGCGGCGGCAGCCCCGTCACGCGGAGCAGCACCGGCGAGTTGCCGCCGTCGTCTGCAGGGCCGACGCGCAGCGAGGCGAGGGCATCGGAGCTGCCGCGCATGACGATGGGGCCGCGCCACGTCTCGAACCCGGAGCCCCGATCCCCGACGAAGAAGCCGAGCGCGAACGCCGCGGCGGCGAGCGCGCCGGCGAGCGCCAGCGCGCCGTTGACTCGCCGCCGGGGGAGGACGACCACGTTGGCGCGCGGCACCTCTCGCGGACCCGCCAGCGCCGCCGGCAGGTCGGGCGGCGCACCGGCCTCGAGCAGCAGCTCGTGGACGCGTCGGAGCCGCTCCTCCTCGCCGGGGGTCAGCTCGCCGTCGTCGACGAGGTCACGGAAGTCCGGCTCACGGGTCACAGGTCTTCACCCTCCAGGATCTCGGCGAGGCGCGCGAGCGCCGACCGTGTTCGGGTCTTGACGGTACCGAGCGGGATCCCGAGCCGATCGGCGACCTCGCTCTGCGAGAGCCCGCTCCAGTAGGCGAGCGCGATCACTTCCTCCTCGTGACCCGACAGCTCCTCGAGAGCCCGGTGCACGCGCCACTGCACCCAGCCGCTCTCGGCGCTCTCGTGCGGGCCCAACTCGTCGCTCGCCCTGTCGGGGATCT
>JAOUEK010000170.1 GCA_029858755.1 Thermoleophilia bacterium | reverse complement strand
CCTCGAAGAGCGCGGGTCGTCGCTCCACTGCCAGGTGTCGGTGTCGATCGGCCACTGCAGCAGGATGTTGTTGGCGGCGCTGTCGCGCCGCTCGCCGGTGAAGCGGTGGGTGAGGTACCCGGACGACGTCGTCGCGTAGGCGACGGCGGGGTCGCCGGGCACGTACGGCTGGTAGGCGCGGTCGTCCATCCAGCTGATCACCGGCTCCACCAGCGCCCCGTCTGCGTCGAGGAACGCCTTGCAGCACCGGATCGTGCACAGGCCGACACCGGCGATCTCGCCCGGGTCGCCCGGGAACGCCTCCATGGCCCGGCGGCTCGCGGCGGCGATCGACGTCCAGAGGTCGTCGTCCGGGTGGACGGCCACGCCGTGCCGCGGCCGGCTCATCGGGCGCAGGGCCTGCCGCCCCTCGGCGACGACGGCTCCCGCCGTGTCGTAGACCACGACCTTCGAGCTCTGGGTGCCGCCGTCGATGCCGATCAGGTACGGGCCGGGCATGGTGCGATGCTCCGCGCCTCCGCCTAGCGGACGAGGTAGCCGCCGTCCACCACGAGCACGTGCCCGTTGACGTAGTCGGAGGCGCGGCTGGCGAGGAAGACGACGGTTCCCATCAGGTCGAACGGGTCGCCCCACCGGCCCGCCGGGATGTGCTCCAGGATGCGACGGCTGGCCTCGGGGTCGCTCCTCGTGGCCGCGGTGATCTCCGTCGCGTAGTAGCCGGGCGCGATGCCGTTGACCTGGATGTTGTACGGCGCGAGCTCGTCGCAGTACGCCTTCGTGAGGCCCGCGATGCCGTGCTTGGTGGCAGCATAGGCCGGCGAGCGCTGCCCTCCGAGGAAGCTGAACAGCGAGCAGACGTTGATGATCTTCCCGCTCCGCTGCGGCACCATCCGCTGTGCGGCCTCGAAGCTCATCTCGAAGGCTGCCGTGAGGTTGACGGCAACCGTCGCGTCCCACTCGGAGCGGCCGAACTCGAGCACGTCGGCCAGCGGGCAGACGCCGGCGCTGTTGACCAGGATGTCGAGCGAGCCGAGACCCTCGACGCACGCGTCGACGACCGCTCTGGGGATGCCGGGGGTCGTGAGGTCCGCCTCCATGGACGCGTAGCGCACGCCCTCGGCCTCCACGAGCTCACGCGTGACGCCATCGTCCTCCATCACCGTCGGCGCGAGCACGTTGGCGCCTGCTTTCACGAGTGCCAGCGCGAAGGCCCGACCAAGGCCCGTGTTGCCGCCGGTGACGATCGCGTTCTTGCCGGCGAGCGAGAAGTGGTCGAGCGCGAAGTCGCCGATCTCCATCGTCGCTACCGACCGCTGTAGAACGGGTTGCGCAGCCCGTCGCGCTCCGTCACGAGCCGCGCCGCGGCGGCCGGGTCGCGACCCTCGACGCACATGCCGATCGCCCTGCGAACCGCAGCGCGCGCCGCGAGGCGCACCGCGGTCTCGTCGTCGGCCCGCGCGTCGAGCCAGATCGCGACGAGCACGATCAGGTCGCCGCTCGCCTCGATCACCCCGTCGGCGACCGCGTCGAGCACGGCCTGGCCGATGCCGAGCTGGCCCGGCCCCCAGGTCATGGTCTCGATCTGCTCCGTGGTGGCGGTGGTCTTGTTCATCATCAGCGTCGGCGGCCAGATCGGCTCGTAGTCGGGCTGCGTCTCGCCGACGCAGCAGAGCACGGGCGAGTGGCCGGGCGCGGGGTGCGCGAACATCGAGATCGCCGCCGCCGCCGTCGGGCTCCCACGACGCGCGAGCACCACGTTGACGTGGCAGCCGTTCGGGGAGAGGCCGCCCCAGCCCTCGCCGATGCGGCCGTCGAGCTCGTCCAGGTTCATGAGGGGACATCCTCCTCTCCGGGGACAGCCCCCGGATTCAGGTCGAGGACGACGCGGAGCGCGTCGCCCGAGTTCATCAGCTCGAAGGCACGGTCGACCTCGTCGAGAGTGAGCCGGTGCGAGACGAGGCGCTCGAGCGGCAGGCGGCCCGAGCGGTACAGCTCGATGATCCGCGGGAAGTCCCGCTCCGGGCGCGCGGAGCCGTAGATCGAGCCCAGCACCCGCCGCTCCATGCGGGGGATCGTCAGCGCCGGCAGCGGCACCACCGTCTCCGCCCGCGGGATCCCGATCAGGACGGCGGCTCCCCGGCCACGGGTGGCGAGGACCGCCGTGAGCATCGCCTCGCCGCGTCCCGTCGCCTCGATCGCGTAGTCGACACCGCCACCGGAGGCCTCGCGGATCGCCTCGGCCGTGTCCTCGGCGCTCCCCGCCCACTGCACGACGGAGGCCGCGCCCAGCTCGGTCGCCGTCTGCAGCTTGCCGGGAGCGGCGTCCACCGCGATCACCGGCTCGGCGCCGACCGCCACCGCCGCCATCAGCGCGGACAGCCCGACCCCGCCGCAGCCGATCACCGCGACACGGTCGCCGGGCCGGACGCCGGCGGTGTTCCAGACAGCGCCGACGCCGGTCGTCACCGCGCAGCCGACGAGGCCGGCGACGTCGAAGGGCACGTCGCGCGGGATCGGCACGCACGAGCGCTCGGGCACGACGCACGCCTCCGCGAACGTCGACAGGAAACAGTAGTGGTAGACGGCCTCCCCACCGCGCGCCAGGCGCGAGGTCTCGTCCATCAGCCCGCCTGCGCCCATCACCGGCCAGATCGTCGAGCACAGCTGCGGCAGGTCGCGCACGCACTCCGGGCACGTGCCGCACGAGGGCGTCCACGACAGCGTCACATGGTCCCCGATCGCGACACGTGTCACGCCGTCACCGACTGCCTCCACCACGCCTGCGCCCTCGTGCCCGAGCACCACCGGGAACGGTGTGGACGTCGTCCCGTCGACGGCGTTGTAGTCGGAGCGGCAGACGCCGCTCGCGCCCAGTCGGACGAGCACCTCCTCCGGCCCGGGCGGCGCGAGCTCGAGGTCGCCGACGACGAGCGGGCCGTCGACCCGCTCGAGCACCGCTGCGCGGATGTTCACGCCACGCGCTCCGGCGCCTTCTGCTGCAGGCGCCGCAGCTCCTCGAGCGGGATGTGGCAGCGCATGGCGTGGTTCGCCTCGACCTCGACCAGGGGCGGCTCCGTCGTCTCGCAGATCTCTCCCACCTTGCGCGGGCAGCGCGTGTGGAACACGCAGCCGGTCGGCGGCTCGGCCGCGCTCGGGATGTCGCCTGCGAGCTTGATCCGCTCGCGTCCGCCGCCGTCGACCGTGGGCACCGCCGAGAGCAGCGCCTCTGTGTACGGGTGGTGCGGGCCGTCGAAGACGACGTCCGCAGGCCCGACCTCCTGCACGCGCCCGAGGTAGAGCACGGCGATCCGGTCGGAGATGTAGCGGACGACGCCGAGGTCGTGGCTGATGAAGATGTACGAGACGCCCTTCTCCGCCTGCAGCTCCACGAGCAGGTTGAGGATCGCGGCTTGCACGGAGACGTCGAGCGCCGATGTCGGCTCGTCGCACACCACGAGCTTCGGGTCGCCTGCGAACGCGCGTGCGATCGCCACGCGCTGCTTGAGCCCGCCGGACAACTGCACGGGCTTCTGGGTGAGCGTGCGCTCGGTGATGCGGACACGATCGGCGAGATCGGACACGCGCACATCCGCTTCGGAGCCACTGATCCCGATCAGCTTCCGCATCGAGCGGGTGAGGATCCGGCGCACCGCGTGCCGCCGGTTGAGCGCCGAGTCCGGGTTCTGGAACACGATCTGGAGGGCCCGAAGGTCGTCCTTCGACCGCTTCTGGTACCGCGAGGCCAGCGCCCGGCCCTGGAGCTCCACGCCCCCGGACGTCGGGCTGATGATCCCGAGCAGGGCGCGGGCGAGCGTCGTCTTGCCGCTCCCCGACTCCCCGACGAGGCCCAGGGTCTCCCCCGGCCAGATCGCCGCGCTGACGCCGACGAGCGCGTGGATATCCACCCCGTGCTGGTGGAACACCTTGCCGAGGTCGTCGAACTCAAGCATCGGGGCGATGCTTCGATCGACGGCCGGGAGGGCCAGGTCGGCGCTCTCCTCGCGCGGCAGCCCCTGGGCTTGCTCGTGGTGGAAGCAGCGAGCGGTGTGACCGGCCCGGGCCGCCTCGAGCTCCGGCTCCTCCGTTCGGCAGCGGTCGTCGGCGAGCGCGCAACGGTCGGAGAAGACGCACCCCGGGATGGTCGCCCCGAGGCTCGGGAGGAACCCGGGGATGGTGTCGAGCCGGCCACGGTCCTTGCGTACGCCCCCACGCGGGATGCAGCGCAGCAGCCCGACCGTGTACGGGTGCCGGGGGTCCTGCAGCACCGTGTCGACCGGGCCCTCCTCGACGAGCCGTCCGGCGTAGAGGACACCGACGCGGTCGCACATCTTCGAGATCACGCCGAGGTTGTGGCTGATGAAGAGCACGGCGGTCTCGATCTCGGCCTGGAGGTTCGAGACGAGGTCGAGCACCTCTGCCTCGACGGTGGCGTCGAGCCCGGTCGTCGGCTCGTCGAGGATGAGGAGCGCGGGATCCTTGGCGAGCGCCATCGCGATCACGACACGCTGCTGCATGCCGCCCGACAGCTGATGGGGGTAGCGGCCCATCACTGACGACGGGTCGGCTATCTGCACCCGGGTCAGCGCGTCGAAGGCGCGCTCCTTCGCCTCCCTGCCGGAGACTCCCAGCACCGTGAAGGCCTCGGCCACCTGGGCGCCGACGCGAAGCCCTGGATTGAGAGCGGAGCCGGGGTTCTGGTAGACCATCGAGACCCTGCGCGCGTGGTAGTCGCGAAGCTCCCTGCCACCCATCGCGAGGACGTCGTGACCGGCGACGGCGACCGACCCGGAGGTGATCCGCCCGTTGCGAGGGAGGAAGCGCACGATGCCGAGCGCCGCGGTCGACTTCCCGCACCCCGACTCGCCGACGAGACCGTAGGAGCGGCCACGCTCGATCGAGAGCGAGACGCCTCGCAGCACCGGCCGATCGACTCCGCGGACCCGGTAGACGAGCTCCAGATCGGCGACCTCGAGTGCCTTCGCAGCACCGTCCGGCGGAATCGTCGCCTCCTCGCTCACCGCTCGTAGACCTCGCGGATGCCGTCGGCGACGAGGTTGACCGACACGACGAGGCTCGCGATCGCGAGCGCCGGGAAGAGCGTCATCCACCAGTACGGGTCGATGAACGTGTAGTACTGGTTGATCTGCGCCGCCCAGTCGGGCGACGGCGGCTGGACGCCGAAGCCGATGAAGGTCAGCGTGGCAACGGCGAAGATCGCGTACCCGAGTCGCACGGTGAACTCGACGACGACCGGAGCGAGAACGTTCGGGAGGATCTCCGAGAACATGATGTACGGCGACCGCTCAC
>JAOUEK010000169.1 GCA_029858755.1 Thermoleophilia bacterium | reverse complement strand
CTGCTCCCGCGTCATCGCGATCGGGTTCTCGTGCGTGTAGCCGTGGATCCCGACCTCGTGCCCGGCCGCCACGACCAGCTCCGTCTCCTCCGGGAACGTCTCGATCGAGTGCCCCGGGATGAACCACGTCGTCTTCAGGCCGTTCCGCTCGAAGAGCTGCAGCAGGCGCCTGGTACCCACCTCGCCCGCGAACAGCCCACGGGAGATGTCGTCCGGCGAGTTCTCCCCTCCGTACGAGCCGAGCCAGCCGGCGACCGCGTCCACGTCCACGCCGTACGCCACGAAGATCTCCTTGGCCATCGTCCCAACCTCCCCTGTGTGCTCGGTGAGGGCGTCCGCACGGCCGCGGCGGGCGCCTGCTACAACCGACTCTAGTAGCCATGTGCTCGCTCTGTGGGGTCATGTCGAAGGAACACTGGGCGGAGCTCGGTGACGGCCGGCGCGCCCGGGTCTTCCGTGCTGCCGTTCTCAACCGGGTGCTGGAGCACTTCGGCCTCTCGGCCCAGGCGTGGGCGGGCAGTCAGTACGTGCTTCGGGACCGCAAGGGCGGGACAGCCGTCGTCTCCGACCTCGGCGCGCTCTGGGTCGAGGCCGAGCGGCTGCACGGCGCACCGCTCGACCCGCTGGCGGCCGACCTCCTCGCGGCGCTGGAGTCGTGAAGACCCCGGTCGTCCTCGTCACGGGGTTCCTCGGCAGCGGCAAGACGACGCTGATCGCGCGGCTGCTCGCGCATCCGGAGCTGGGGGAGACGGCGGTGATCGTGAACGAGCTCGGCGAGGTGGGGATCGACCACCACTTGCTGCGACGTGTCGACGAGCGCACCGTGCTGCTTGCGAACGGCTGCGTCTGCTGCACCCTCCGCGACGACCTCGCCACCGAGCTCCGCGACCTGCTCGACCGGCGTGACGCGGGGGAGATCCCTCACTTCAGCCGCGTCGTGGTGGAGACGACGGGGATCGCCGACCCCACGCCGATCGTGAACACGCTGCTCGCCGACCCCCTCGTCCCGCACCACTACGAGCTGCAGACGGTGGTGGCGACCGTGGACGGCCAGCACGGCCTCGCCGGCGACGAGGCGGTGAAGCAGGTCGCCGCGGCCGACACGCTCGTGCTCACGAAGCCCGACCTCGCCGCGAGCGCCGCGCTCGACCAGCTCGAGGGGCGCCTGGAGAGGATCAACCCGACGGCCCCGGTGCTGCGGGTCGTGCACGGGGACGTCGATCCAGCGACCCTCCTCGAGCACCACGCAGACCCTCGCCTCCCGGGCCGAGCCGCTCCCGCCCGGGAGCCCGCTCACGGCCACGGCGAGAGCGCCGTGGCCGCGATCGCGCTCGAGCTCGACGCCTCGGTCGACTGGATCGCCTTCGGCGTGTGGCTGACGATGCTGCTGCAGGCCCGCGGCGCGGACGTGCTCCGGGTCAAGGGGCTGCTCGACGTGGGTGGCGACGGCCCGCTCCTCGTCAACTGCGTGCAGCACGCGGTGCACCCGCCGGTGCACCTCGACGCCTGGCCCGACGACGACCACCGATCGCGGCTCGTCTTCATCGGGCGCGGCTTCACGGCCGCGGCGCTCGAGGCGTCACTCAGGAGCTTCTCTCGCCTGTCTCCGGAAGGGTGATCGTGGGATCGCAGACGGCAGCGGAGCGCAAGACGGTCACGCGCGGCGGGCGGGATCGAACGGGTCGAGCACCGGGTCAGCGCGCCCCTCGAGGACGAACGCGGCGAGCAACGAGGCAGTCGCGGGCGCGAGCGTGACGCCGAGCATCCCATGGCCCGTTGCCAGGAAGACGTTCTGACCGCGCGGCGTCCGGCCGATCAGCGGCAGCCCGTCCGACGTGAGCGGGCGAATCCCCGCCCACGTCGTCCCCCCTCGTGCCTCCGATGGCCGCCAGTCCGTGAAGAACGGGTCGATCGTCCGCAGCATCGCGTCGAGCCGCCCCGCCTTGACGGCGGCATCGCGCGCGCCGAGCTCGAAGACGCCAGCGACCCGAACCGTGTCCTCGTAGGTGCTGACTCCGACGCGCGCGTCGGCCAGGTAGAGCGCGCGGCTCGGGCCCGCCGAGCCCCCCCGTGGATACGTGACGCTGTAGCCGCGCGCAGGAACCATTCGGACGCGCACCCCGAGCGACCGCAGCATCGGCCCTGCGGAGATCCCGGCGGCGATCACCGTCGCGTCGGCCTCGACCGCTCCCTGCACCGTCTCGATGATGCCGCTGCGCGTCGCCCGTACGTCGACGCCTTCCCGCACCTCGACGCCGTTGGCGGTGAGCCATCCCGCAAGCCCTTCCGTGAGCGAGAGCGGGTGCACCCACCGGTCGACGCGTGCGACCACGCCCCCGTTCGTCTGCGTGCTCAGCATCGGCTCGAGCTCACGTGCCTCCTGGCCCGAGACCTCGCGGATCCCGCCCTCGAAGCCGAGCGAGGCGAGGTCGCGGAAGATCTCCCTGTAGACGTCCACCTTCTTCGGGTCGAGGGCGACGAGCAGCAGCCCGGCGTCGTGCATCTCGAACTCCACGCCCGCGTCGCGGTAGGCGTCGAGGATCTCCGTCGTCGGGCGGTTGAGCTCGACGAACGCTTTCATTCCGTGTAGCCAGGTCTCGCGGTTGCAGTTGCGCCGGAACGCCCAGAGCCAGCGGAGGTAGGACGGATCGAGACCCGGCCTGATCGCGAGCGGGCCCTCACGGCTGAAGGCCGCCCGAAGCCCTTCGCCCACGATGCCCGGCCCGGGAAGCGGGTAGGTGAACGACGGGCAGACCCAGCCAGTGTTGCCGAACGATGCGCCGTGCCCGACACGGTCCCGTTCGAGCACGACGACGTCGGCGCCTCGGCGCGAGAGCTCGAATGCGCAGCTCAGCCCGACCACGCCACCGCCGACGACCGCGACTCTCATCGGGCCTTCAGTACGAACGTGGCATGCCGAGCACGTGCTGGCCGAGGTACGCGAGGATGAGGTTGTTGGAGACGGGGGCGACCTTGTAGAGGCGCGTCTCCCGGAACTTCCGCTCCACGTCGTACTCCTCCGCGAAGCCGAAGCCGCCGTGGGTGTCGAGGCACGCGTTGGCGGCCGCCCACGAGGCCTCGGCCGCGAGCAGCTTGGCCATGTTGGCCTCGGCGCCGCAGGGCAGGCCCTGCTCGAACAGCCAGGCGGCCTTGTAGCGCATCAGGTCGGCGGCCTCGAGCTGGGCGTGCGCCTCGGCGATCGGGAACTGCACGCCCTGGTTCGACCCGATCGGGCGCCCGAACACGACCCGCTCGCTCGCATACGAGCGCGCCTTCTCCACGAACCAGCGGCCGTCACCGATGCACTCGGCCGCGATCAGCACGCGCTCGGCGTTCATCCCGTCGAGGATGTAGCGAAAGCCCATCCCCTCCTCGCCGACGAGGTCGTCGTCCGGCACGACGACGCCGTCGAGGAAGATCTCGGTCGTCGCATGGTTCATCAGCGTCTTGATCGGCCGGATCGTCATCGTCCCGTCCGCGACCGCTCGCTTCATGTCGACGATGAAGGTCGACAGCCCGAGCGTCTTCTTCTCCACCTGGTCGGCCGGCGTGGTGCGCGCGAGCAGGAGCATGAGGTCGGAGTGCAGCGCGCGCGACGTCCAGATCTTCTGGCCGTGGACGAGCCAGCCGCCCTCGGCGCGGGTCGCCGTCGTCTGGATCGCGGTCGTGTCCGAGCCGGCGGTCGGCTCGGTGACGCCGAACGCCTGGAGGCGCAGCTCGCCCGACGCGATCTTGGGCAGGAAGCGCTGCTTCTGCTCCTCCGATCCGTGCCGGAGGATCGTGCCCATGATGTACATCTGCGCGTGGCACGCGCCGGCGTTCCCGCCCGAGGCGTTCAGCTCCTCGAGGATCACGCTCGCGGCGGTGATCGACAGCCCCGCGCCGCCGTACTCCTCGGGGATCAGCGCCGCGAGCCAGCCCGCCTCCGTCAGTGCCTGCACGAACTCCTCCGGGTAGCGGTCCGGCTCGAGGCCACGCCAGTACTCGCCGGGGAAGCGGGCGCACAGCTCCCGCACCGCGGCCCTGATCTCGCCCAGCTCCTCCGGCAGCGCGAAGTCCATGCTCACGCCTCCGCCCGCTCGAGCAGCCGCCGCGCGATGATCAGCTGCTGGATCTCGTTCGACCCCTCCCCGATCAGGAGCAGGGGGGCGTCGCGGTAGTAGCGCTCCGGCCGGTACTCGAGCGAGTAGCCGTAGCCGCCGTGAATCCGCATGCAGTCGAGCGCGTTCTCCTGCGCCGCCTCGGTGGCGAAGTACTTCGCCATCCCGGCCTCGAGGTCGGCGCGCTCGCCGGACGCCTTCTTCCGAGCCGCCTGGATCGTCAGCAGCCGCGCCGCCTCCGCCCGGGTCGCCATCTTCGCGATCATCAGCTGCACCGCCTGATGACGCGCGATCGGCTTGCCGAACGCCTCCCGCTCGCGGGCATAGGAGATCGCGTCGTCGAGCGCCGCCCGGGCGACGCCTGCACCGCGCGCGGCGACGTTCACGCGGCCCATCTCGATCCCGCTCATGAAGTACTTGAAGCCCTTGCCCACGCCCTCCTCGCCGCCGAGCACGCTCGACGCCGGGGTGCGGAAGCCGTCGAACACGAGCTCCGTCGACTCGACCCCCTTGTAGCCGAGCTTCGGCAGCCCCGGCATGGGGATCTGGAGGCCCGGTGGGCTGGTCTCCGGCTCCTTCTCGACGATGAACCCGGTCATGCCGGTGTGGGCGGGGACCGCGCTGGGGTCGGTCTTCGCGAGCAGCATCACGATCCCGGCGCGCCAGCCGTTCGTGACCCACATCTTCTGCCCGGAGATCACGTAGTCGTCGCCGTCGCGTGTCGCCACCGTCCGGATCGCCTGCACGTCGGAGCCGGCGTGCGGCTCCGTCATCGAGAACGCCGCCCGGAGCTCCATCGAGGCGAGCTTCGGCAGGATGCGGCTGCGCTGCTCGTCGGTGCCGTGCAGGCGGATCATCGTCGCCGCCATGAAGCTGCCGTTCATCACGCCGGACAGCGTCGGCCAGCCGCGAGACAGCTCCAGCACGATCAGCGCGTACGTGTCCACGCCCAGGCCGAGGCCGCCGTACTCCTCCGGGATCGTCGCCCCGAAGAGGCCCATCTCGCGCATCGTCTCGACGAGCGCCGTCGGGTACTCGTCCGCGTGCTCGAGCTCCGACGCGACCGGGATCACGTCGCGGTCGACGAAGTCGCGGACCGCGGCGACGATCTCGCGTTGCTCGGTCGTGAGCTCGTCGCTCACGCGGCGACCGCCTCGCGGGCGGCGAGCGGCGAGAGTGCGGCGGTCAGGTCGTCCTGCCGCTCCAGGGTGAGGATCGCCTCCTCCAGCGCCTCGA
>JAOUEK010000168.1 GCA_029858755.1 Thermoleophilia bacterium | reverse complement strand
TCGCGGCGTCCGCGGCCACCACCGGCCTCGGCCACACGCGCTGGGCCACCCACGGCGGCGTCTGCGAGGCCAACGCACACCCCTTCTGGGGCTGCGCGGACGGCGAGATCGCGATCGCGCTGAACGGGATCGTGGAGAACTTCGCCGAGCTGAAGGAGCGCCTCTGCGCGGCCGGGCACGACTTCAGCTCCGAGACCGACGCCGAGGTGGTCGCCCACCTCGTCGAGGACGCCTACGACGGCGATCTCGTCGCCGCCGTGCAGGCCGCCGTCGTCCACCTGGACGGGCACTTCGCGTTCCTGGCACTGCACCGCGACCATCCCGGCACGATCGTCGGGACGCGCCGCGACGTCCCCCTCGTGGCCGGGCTGGGTGCCGGGGAGGCCTTCCTCGCCTCGTCGATCTCCGCCTTCCAGGAGGAGACGGACGTCTTCCTCACCGTCGAGCACGGCGAGCTCGTCGTCCTGCGCGAGGGAGGCGTGGTCACGCTCCTGACGCCCGACGGGCACGAGGTCGACCGCGCGCCGGAGCGAGCCGACTGGGAGCTCGACAGCGCCGACCGCGGCACGCACGAGAGCTACATGCTGAAGGAGATGCACGAGCAGCCGACGGCGCTCGCCGCGACGCTCCAGGGGCGCATCGGTGCGGCCGGAGCCCTGGCCGAGCTGGAGCTGCCCGCGCTCGCCGACCCGCGGGTGTCGCGCATCGTGATCGTCGCCTGCGGCACCGCGCTCCACGCCGGCATGGCGGGCAGGTTCATGCTCGAGCAGTGGGGTCGGATCACGACCGCCACGGAGGTCGCGAGCGAGTGGCGCTACCGCGAGCCGATCGTCGGCCCCGACACGCTCGTCGTCGCCATCTCCCAGTCGGGCGAGACCGCCGACACCTTGGCCGCGCTGCGCCTTGCACGTGAGCACGGCGCGCCGACACTCGCCATCACCAACGCACCCGGCAGCCAGCTCACGCGAGAAGCCGACGCGGTACTCCTCACGCGGGCCGGCCACGAGATGGGGGTCGCCGCCACGAAGACCTTCGTCTCGCAGGTCGCGATGCTTGCGGCGCTCGCCCTGCGCATCGGCAGCGACCGCGGCGTGATCGACGCCGCGACGTTCACCACGCTGGCCGGCGACCTGGCGCACATCCCCGACACCGTGCGCCACTACCTCTCCGGCGATCATCCCGTGCGCGAGATCGCCGAGCGCTTCGCGGAGGCGCCGTTCTTCCTCTACCTCGGCCGGGACACCGGCGTCCCCGTGTGCCTCGAGGGAGCGCTCAAGCTCCGCGAGCTCACGTACATCCCGACCGAGGCCTACCCGGCGGGCGAGATGAAGCACGGGCCGATCGCCCTCGTCGAGCAGGACACGCCCGTCGTCTGCGTCGCGACGAACGGCCCCGCCTACGACAAGCTCCTCTCGAACATCCAGGAGGTACGGGCCCGGGGCGCACACGTGATCGCAATCGCCAGCGAGGGCAACGAGGCGATCCAGCACCTCGTCGACGACGTCGTCTACGTGCCCGCGACGACAGCGCTCCTGTCGCCGCTCGTGGCCACCGTGCCGCTCCAGCAGCTCGCCTACTCGCTCGCACGCGCGCGTGGCCTCGACGTCGATCGCCCGCGCAACCTGGCGAAGACGGTCACCGTCGAATGAGCGCCCGGAGGATCGTCGACTTCTCGCAGGACTGGCACGTCCATTCGCGCTTCTCCGACGGGACCGGCTCACTCGAGGACAACGTCGCGGCCGCCGAGCGCCTCGGCCTCACGCTCCTCGGTTGCGTGGATCACGTGCGGAGCGACTCCTCCTACGTGCCGGCGTTCGCCGCCGCCGTGGAGGGGCTCCGCGCCTCGACCGAGGTGAAGCTGATCGCAGGCATCGAGGCGAAGCTCCTGGACGACGGCGGCACGCTCGATCTCCCAGGCGGCAGGGTGCCGGAGGGAATCGACGCGGTCGTCATCGCCGATCATCAGGTGCCCTCGCCGGAGGGCCCGTGCGACCCGCACGCGGTGCGCAAAGCGATCGCGGGAGGCGACCTCGATCCCGCGGTGGTCGTGGACTGGATCGTCGTCGCGACCGTGCGAGCGCTCGCGCGGCATCCGGGCGCGCTGCTCGCGCACCTGTTCAGCGTGCTCCCCAAGACGGGTCTCGCCCTCTCGTCGGTCACGCGGGAGCAGCTGACCTCGATCGTCAGGGCTGCGGCGCGGTCGGGCGCGACGCTCGAGGTGAGCGAGCGCTGGCGAACGCCGTCGAGCGTGATCCTGTCGGCCTTCGCTCGGGCCGGCGTCCGGGTCGTCGCGTCCACGGACGCGCACCGGCCCGGGGACATCGGGCGGTACCGATACTGTCGAGCGGTCGTCATGCAAACCGATGTCGGGCCGCCCGCTCGATACCCGATCTTCCTGCCCACGTCGTGGCGAGCGCACTCGATACCACCGCCCTGATCGTCCTCACCGGAATGGTGATGGCGGGCGCGATCCCCCTCGTCGCCGCCTGCTACCAGTTCTCGCTGATCGGCCTCCACGGGATCCGCAACCACTACCCGCGCGTCGAGCAGGCGCTGCGGGAGCACGGCGACGCGACGCCCCGCACCGCGATCGTCGTGCCGGCGTGGAACGAGGCGGCCGTGATCGCCACCACGGTCGATCGACTCGTCGCCATGGACTACCCCGAGGACTCCCTCCGCGTCTACGTCGTCGACGACGCGAGCACGGACGCGACCCCGGAGGTCCTGCGCGCGAAGGAGCTCGAGTACCCCGGACGCGTCTTCCACCTGCGGCGCGACAAGGGTGGCGAGGGGAAGGCCCACACGCTCAACCACGGCCTCGGCGTGATCCTCGCGGACGACTGGTGCGAGGCCCTCCTGATCATCGACGCGGACGTGATCTTCGAGCCGGAGACGCTGCGCAAGATGGCACGCCACCTGAGCGACCCCGAGGTCGGCGCGGTCACCGCGTACATCAAGGAGGGGAGTCGGCCGGCGAACTACATGGCCCGGTTCATCGGCTTCGAGTACATCACCGCCCAGGCTGCGTCGCGCCGCGCGCAGAACGTCCTCGGCGTGCTCGCGTGCCTGGCCGGGGGCGCGCAACTCCACAAGCGCGAGAGCCTCGAGGCGATCGGCGGCAGGATCGACACCTCCTCGCTGGCCGAGGACACCTTCACGACGTTCATGACCCAGCGCGAGGGCTGGCGCGTGCTGTTCGACGGGAACGCGATCGTCTGGGCCGAGGAGCCGGCCGACATCCTCGGCTTGTGGAAGCAGCGCCTGCGCTGGGCGCGCGGCAACGTCCAGGTGTCGCTCCGCTACATGTGGGTCTGGTTCCGGCGCGACCGCGACCGTCGCCTGGGCGGCTTCAGCTTCGGCCTCTTCTGGTTCACGATCTTCCTGATGCCGATCTTCATGATCAGCGCGTCGGTCGGCCTCGTGATCCTCTTCTTCGTCGACTTCCCGTACTCGTGGACCCTGTTCCGCGTGCTGTGGATCACGAACGCGGTCACCTACCTGTTCGTGACGCTGTTCTCGTTCACGATCGACCCTGCAACGGCACGCCGCACGTGGTTCGAGGGGCTGATGTTCCCCGGGGCAGTCGCACTCGTGATCATCGTCTACACCTGCTTCCCGCCGCTCTTCGAGGACTACCTGCGGGGCGCGTTCGAGGCCGTCGGGGTGCCGGCGGACGGGCTGCTCGTCTCGCTGGCGATCCTGTTCGCGTACGTCTGGCTGGCCGGCTCGATGGTCGCAGCCTGGGCGGCGAAGGAGGCGGAGGGGCGCGGGCGCCTCCGTATCCTGTCGCCCGCGCTGGTCTACACGGCCGGTTACGGGCCGCTGCTCTGCGCGATCACGTTCACCGCGTACGTCAAGGAGGCTCGCGGCGCCGAGATGAAGTGGGACAAGACCGAGAAGACGGGCAAGGTGCTCGGGTGAGCGACAGCGGGCGGCGCGAGCAGTGGCACCCACTGCGCGAGCTCGATCGCGACCGGCGCACCGAGCGTCGCCTGCTCTGGAAGGAGCTCGCCGTCCTCGCGCTGCTCGTCGCGCTCGTGCTCCTCCGCGTGGCCTTCGCCCGCTGAGCGCAGCCTTGAGCGCTTCTTGAGGCGCGGCTGAGAGCCTGCAGAGCAGCGCCTCCTACGGTGCGGGCCATGGACACGCCCGCGCACCCCCTCGCCGAGCAGCGGCTCGACGTCCTGCTGGTCGAGGACGATCCGGTGTGGGCCGAGTTCATGCGGTTCGCGCTCGCCCGGATCCCCGGCATCGCGATCGCCCATGCGGCGTCCGCCGCAGAGGCGGAGGCCACGCTCGACCGCGGCAACCTGGACGTCGTGGTCACGGACATCGAGCTGCCCGACGGGGACGGCATCGAGGTGACCCGCCGGGCGAAGCGCAGCGTGGATCCGCCGGCCGTGATCGTGGTCACGGGGAACGGCTCCGTCGAGTACGCGATCGAGGCGCTCCGCGCCGGCGCCGACGACTTCCTGCCGAAGCCCGTTCAGGCCGAGCGGCTGCACGAGCGGACGGTGGCGCTGGCCGCCGAGCGACGCCGGTCGCGCGACCGCATCACGCTCGGGCTGGCGGACGGCGCCAGGCGCCTGGCGCTCGCGCTCGGCGTGCGCGACGAGGGCACCGGCAGGCACAGCGAGCGCATGAGCGACCTCTGCTCCGGGTTCGCCGCCCGCCTGCAGCTCCCGGCCGAGCGGGTCAGCGAGATCGGGGTCGCCAGCCCGCTGCACGACATCGGCAAGCTGGCCATTCCCGACGCGATCCTGCAGAAGCCCGGCCCGCTCGACCCCGACGAATGGGCTCTGATGCGGACGCACACGACGGTCGGCCACCGGATGCTCTCGGGCTCGGGCTTCCCGGTGCTCGAGCTCGCAGCGACGATCGCGCTCACCCACCACGAGTGCTACGACGGCAGCGGCTATCCGCACGGCCTCGCCGGCGACGAGATCCCGCTCGAGGGCAGGATCGCGATGCTCGCCGACGTCTTCGACGCGCTCACGAGCGACCGGCCCTACCGCGCGGCGCTCCCCCTCGACGACGCGCTCGTGATGATGCGCGAGCGCCGGGGCTCGATGTTCGACCCGCGGCTCTTCGACGACTTCGTCGCCCACGTCGTCGCTCCGCACACGGAGCGTCCGGCCGGGACGGCAGGCGTCGTGCACGCGTCCATACCCGATCTTGAGAGGAGCGTGACGTCATCGTGAGCGGCGGACGCCAGGGTGTGCACATGACGGCTACACCGCACGACGCCACCCCCAACGCGCTCGTGATCGAGGACGATGCCGCGAGCGCCGAGCTCGTGCGCGCTGCGCTCGAGCATGCGTGCGGCTGCGACGTCGTCGTCGCCGCCGACGGGTTC
>JAOUEK010000167.1 GCA_029858755.1 Thermoleophilia bacterium | reverse complement strand
TCGTCGACGAGTACGACACGACGGTGGTCGTGCCGCCGGGCTGGGCGGTGCGGCGCGCCCACGGCGGGGCGCTCGTGCTGGAGCAGGTGACGGCCGGGCCCCTGGCCGTTGCCCGCGCGGGCGCGCACGAGGCCGACGCGATCGTCCTGCCGATCGTCTCCAACGCGCTCTCGACCGTGGCCGACGAGATGGCAACCACGATCTTCCGCACGGCGCACTCCGCGGTGGTTCGCGACGCCATGGACTTCTCCGCGGCCCTGTGCAGCCCGACGGGAGAGACCGTCGCCCAGGCGGTCACCATCCCCCTGCAGCTCGGCTCGATCCCGCAGGCGATGAAGACGCTGCTCGCGCGCTTCGGGGACAGCTTCGCCTCCGGCGACGTGTACATGGTCAACGACCCCTTCGACGGGGCCAGTCATACCCCGGACATCTTCGTCGTCAAGCCGGCCTTCGCGGGCGATCGGCTGATCGGCTTCTGCGTCACGATCGCCCATCACGCAGACCTCGGAGGCCGTGTGCCGGGCACGATCGCCTGCGACAGCACGGAGGTCTTCCAGGAGGGGTTGCGGCTCCCCTGGGTGCGCCTCTACGCGAGGGGTCGGCCCGTCGACGACCTGTTCCGGGTGTTCCGGGCAAACGTGCGCGTGCCACGAGAGGCCAGCGGTGACCTCGCGGCGCAGGTCTCCGCGTGCACGATCGGCGAGCGGGGCTTGCAGGAGCTCGCGTCCCGCTACGGCGTCGCCCGCCTCGACGAGCTCCTGGGAGGCCTGCTCGACCACACCGAGCAGCTGCTGCGACGGGAGATCGCGAGCTGGCCCGACGGCACGACCACCTTCACCGATCACATGGACTCGGACGGCATCGAGAGCTGCGACGTGCCGCTCACCGTGCACCTCACGATTCGCGGTGACGAGCTGGTCGCCGACTTCTCCGATTGCGCGCCGATGGTGCGGGGCGCGTTGAACTGCACGCCGTCGTTCGCGGAGGCCAGCGTCTACCACACGGTGATGGCGGCGTGCCGGGCGCAGATC
The DNA here is from genome assembly GCA_029858755.1 of Thermoleophilia bacterium. Classification (GTDB taxonomy): domain Bacteria; phylum Actinomycetota; class Thermoleophilia; order Gaiellales; family Gaiellaceae; genus Gaiella. Next base: position 4,327 of record JAOUEK010000167.1, on the reverse strand, counting down.
CCGTGCACCTCCGGCGCCACCCGGCCGATCACCGTGATCACGAGGCCGGGCACTGTCGTGCACGTCGTGCTCCCCGGGGCGTCGTCGATGCGAGGTGTCACGGGGTATCGCCTCTCCGACGTGATGAACGGCGCGCTGGCGCAGATCGTGCCCGACCGCATACCGGCTGCCGGCGAGGGCGGCAGCACGCTCGCGTTCTTCTCGGGGCGCCGCGAGGGCGAGCCCTTCGTGTACAGCGAGCTCGTCGTCGGCACCGGCGGCGGACGGCCCGTCTCGGACGGGAACGACGGCCTCGCCAACCCGTGCGCGAGCATCGCCAACATCCCCGTCGAGGTCGCCGAGGCGGACTGGCCGATCAGGATCGAGCGATACGGCCTCGTCCCCGACTCCGGTGGCGCCGGCCGCCACCGCGGCGGCCTCGCGATCGAGCGCTCCTGGCGCGCGCTCGCCCCCGACACCCGGCTCCAAGTGCGCTCGGACCGGCAGCGGCATCAGCCGTACGGGCTCGCCGGCGGTCTGCCGGGTGCGACCTCGTCGAACGTGGTGCTCCGTCGGGACGGGACGCGCGAGCAGCTTCCGCCCATGTTCGGAGCCGTGCTCGAGCCGGGCGACGTCTTCCACCACCGGATGGCCGGCGGCGGCGGGTGGGGCGACCCCCTCGCCCGGGATCCCGACGCCGTCGCACGCGACGTGCTGGACGAGAAGGTGACCCGCGCGGCCGCGCGCGCCGAGTACGGCGTGCTGCTGCGGGACGACGGCTCCGTCGACGAGGCAGGCACAGCCGCGCTGCGCCGTGAGCGGGCCGCCTCCGCGCCGCCGGGCCCTGCATGCCGGCATCCCCGCGCCCGGTGAGTCGGCAGCCGATGACCGTCGACCTCGTGATCCGCGGCGGTACCGTCCTCGACGGGACCGGCGGCGACGGGTTCCGGGCGGACGTGGCGATCGCCCGTGGGCGGATCGACGCGCTCGGGGCTCTCGGGCGCGTGGACGCGGACGAGCTCGACGCCACGGGGCTCATCGTCGCGCCGGGCTTCGTCGACGTGCACAGCCACTCGGACTACACGCTGCTCGTCGACCCGCGCGCGGTGAGCGCGATCCACCAGGGCGTCACGCTCGAGGTCGTCGGGAACTGCGGGCACGGCTGCTTCCCGATCCGCGACCCGCGCCTGGCGCGAAGCGCGATCTACGGGTACTCGGACTCCGTGCCCCTGACGTGGCGCACGCACGGTGAGTACCTCGACCGGATGGAGGAAGCCTCCCCGGCGGTCAACGTGCTCAGCCTCGTGCCGAACGGGCAGCTCCGGCTCGCCACGGTCGGCCTGCGGGACGGCCCCGCCGGCCCCGCGGAGTTGACGGCGATGCGCGGCCTGCTCGAGCGGGCGCTCGACGAGGGAGCCTGGGGGCTCTCCACCGGCCTCGAGTACGCCGCCGAGGCGGGTGCCACGGCGGAGGAGGTCGAGGCGCTCTGCGCCGTCGTCGCCCACCGCGGCGCCCTCTACGCGACCCATACCCGCGATCGGGACGCGGGCGCGGCGAACGCCGTGGGCGAGGCGGTGCTGACGGCCGAGCGCGCGGGTGTGCGCCTCCAGGTGTCGCATCTGATCCCACGCGGCGGGCTCGCCGACGGCCGACGGTGTGTGGAGGTCGTCGACGCAGCACGCGGGCGCGGGCTGGATGTCGCCTTCGACATGCACACGCGCCTCTTCGGCTTCACGTTCCTCGCGGCGGCGCTGCCGGCCGAGGCGGTCGAGGCGGACGCGTACGGCCTGGCCGAGCTGCTGCGTGACCCGTCGGCTCGCGAGCGGCTGAAGCGCCACCGCGGCATCCTCGACGCCGGTCGGGACTGGGAGCGTGTCGTCCTCCTCGACGACGAGCTCTGGCCCGAGTACGCGCGGCGCGACGTCGCGTCGATCGCGGCCGAGCGGGGCCAGGAGCCGCTCGACGCCGTCTACGACCTGCTTCTCGCGGACACGGCACATCCCAACCGCCTGATGGTGCTGATCCACTGCCATACGGAGGAGCAGCAGCGCGAGGCGTTCACGCACCCGCTCTCCATGCCGGGGTCGGACGCGACGACGCTGGCGCCGGACGGCCCGCTCGCCGCGTCCGTGTTCCACGGGGCGTACAGCTGGGCGGCGTGGTACTACCGCTACCTGGTGCGCGACACGGGGCTCCTCTCGCCCGGCGAGGCGGTGAGCCGGCTCACGCGGGTACCGGCGGAGCGGCTCGGCCTCCGCGACCGGGGCGTGCTCCGGCCCGGTGCCTGGGCGGACGTCGCCGTCTTCGACGGCGACGGCTTCGGCGAGCGGGCGACGACGTTCGCGCCCGGCGAGCTGGCGGTCGGGATGCGGCACGTGGTGGTGAACGGCCGCGTCACGCTTCGCGACGGAGCCCTCACGGGCACCCGCGCCGGGGCCGTGCTCCGCCGCGGGAGCGCCGGGGTCGGCTAGAGCTCGCGGCTGCGCAGCTCGCCCCGACGGATCTTCCCGGTCACGGTCAGCGGCAGGTCGTCGACGAACTCGACCGAGCGCGGGACCTCGTACGACGCGAGCCGCTCGCGTACCCAGCGCTGGAGCTCGGCGGCGAGCTGGTCGCCCACAGCGACGCCCGGCGCGGGGACGACGAACGCCTTCACCACCTCGCCGCGCGTCTCGTCGGGGACGCCGACGGCCGCGGCGAGCACGACGGCGGGATGGCGGATCAGGCAGTCCTCGATCTCGCCCGGGCCGATGCGGTAGCCCCCGCTCGAGATCAGGTCGTCGGCGCGGCCGACGAAGCGCAGGTAGCCGTCCTCGTCCGCCGTGGCGAGGTCGCCGGTGAACAGCCACCCGTCGCGAACCTTGGCTGCGGTCGCGTCGGGGTTGCGCCAGTAGCCGAGGAACGTGACCGGGTTTCCCGCCACACGGACGGCGAGCTCGCCGTCGATCAGCTGCACGTCGTGGCCCGGGTACGGAAGCCCCATCGACCCGGGGCGCTCCGGCCAGGCGGCGCAGTTGCCGAGCAGGAGGTTCGCCTCCGTCTGGCCGTAGAACTCGTTGAGGCGCACGCCGAGCCGCTCCAGGCACCACGCCGCAGTCTCCTCGCCGACGGTCTCTCCACCCGATGCGAGCGTGCGCAGGTCGACCTTCGTGCCGGCGGCGTGGCGCATCAGCCGGAGGGCCGTGGCCGGCATGAAGACGTTGCGCACGCCCACGCTCGCCATCAGGTCGAGCGCCTGCTCCGGGTCGAAGCGGCGGGCGCGGTACGCGACGACGGGCGTGCCGTGCGCGAGCGCCGGGATCAGCACGTCGTAGAGGCCGCCGATCCAAGCCCAGTCGGCGGGAGTCCAGATGCGGTCGCCCGGCTGGGGGAAGAAGTCGTGGGAGAGCTCGAACCCCGGGAGGTGCCCCGGGAGCACGCGGTGGCCGTGCAGCGCCCCCTTTGGCGGCCCCGTGGTGCCGGACGTGTAGACGAGCAGCGCTGGCGTGTCCGGCGTCGTCTCCGCGGGCGTGAGCCGCGGCGAGGCATCGGCGAGGAGCCGGTCGAGGTCGCGGTCGACGTCCACGAGCGCCGCCTCCAGGCCGAGTGACCGCACGCGCTCGAGAGCGTCGGCCTCTCCGAGCACGACGCGTGGCTCGGCGTCGTGCAGGCGCACGCTGAGCGCGTCGGGGCCGAACTGCGCACTGAGCGGCACCGCGATCGCCCCCAGCTTGTACGCGGCCACGTGTGCGAGCGCGGTCTCGACACGCTGGGAGAGCACGACCGCGACGCGGTCGCCGACCCCTGTTCCCAGCTCCGTGAGCGCGTTCGCGAGACGGTTCGAGGCCTCGGTGAGCTCGCCGAAGGTGACGGTTCGGGTGATCTCGCGGCCGTCGGTGACGAGGATCGCCGGCGCGCCCGGCCGCTGCCGGTCGCTGACCTCGACCCCGATGTTGTAGGCCGGGGGGAGACGCCAGGCGAACTCCCGACGCAGCGCCTCGTAGGCGGGAAGCGAGCTCGTGGGCGACTCGGGGCGGAGCGTGCTCACGCCCAGAGCCGTTCGAGGGTGCGCAGGTAGACCCGGGTCGCGCGGACGAGCTCCGTGACCGGCATCGACTCCACGTCCGCGTGGGCGCCGGTGCCCACCGGGCCGTGGTACACCGTCGGGATACCTGCCTGATGGAAGATCGCGCCGTCGGCGACGACCTTCATCCCGACCAGCTCGAGCTCCGAGCCGGTGACGTCCTCGTAGGAGCCGCGCAGCGCCTCTACGAGTCGATGTGACGGGTCGATGCGGTACGTGTCGCGGACGAGCCGCAGGTCGAGGTCGATCGCGCAACCCGTCTCCTTCGCGAGCGGCGCGAGCAGC
>JAOUEK010000166.1 GCA_029858755.1 Thermoleophilia bacterium | reverse complement strand
ACCGCGGCGACGAGCGCGACGAGCGCGGCCGAGGTGATGCGCACGCCGGGCGCGGTCAGAGTGACGATCCGCGGCTTCTGGGACGCCCGCGCGGCAGGCTTCGCGGCGTTGCGGGCACCGTTTCCCCGCTTGCGGCGAGGCCGCGGCTGCACGTAGCCCTCGCGCAGCTCCCGTGCGAGTTGCGCGGCGCTCGGCCGCTTCGCGGGGTCGACGTCGAGGGCCGCATCGACCGCGACGGCGAGCCGGCGCGGCAGGTCCTGCCGCACCGTCGCGAGCGGCGGCGCACCCGCCTCGATCGCCGCCGCCACCTGGGGGAGCGGGACGCCCCAGAAGGGATGCCGTCCGGCAAGCGCCTCCCACAGCATGACCCCGACCGCCCAGACGTCGCTCCGGGTCGACGCCGCGTCGCCGCGGAGCCGCTCAGGCGGGATGTACGCGAGCGTCCCGGGGACGTCGCCGACGGCCGTCAGCGTGTCGGCGTCGTCGAACTGTGCGAGCCCGAAGTCGAGCAGCCGGGCGGAGACGGGCGAGCCGGCCTCGACCAGGACGTTCGACGGCTTGACGTCGCGGTGCACGATCCCCGTTCGATGGGCGTGAGCGAGGCCCTCGAGCACCTGCGCGGCCACCTCGAGCGCCTCGCGGTCCGAGAGGGAGCCGTTGCGGAGGAGCTCACGAAAGGTGGTCCCCTCCACGTACTCGTACGCGATGTACACATGGCCGTCGTCGCCACCGAACCCGTAGGCGCGAACGCAGCGCTCGTGCCGGAGCCGCGAGGCGGCCTCCATCTCCCGCATCGCGCGTGCGGCCCGCTTGCCCTCGCGTGGAACGATCTTCAGCGCGACCTCGAGCCCCGTGCGCTCGTCCCGCGCCAGCCAGACCGACGCCGAGCCTCCGCGGCCGATCGGGCGCAGCGGTCGATAGCGATCGAGGACCAGCTCCCGGTTGGGGAGGGCGGAGGCGACGGACGACACGTTCCCGGCACCTTCGCCGTGATGTCGGCTGGTCCTTTCGCCGTCCCTGGATCCCGTACACTGGCTCGACCGCAAGGGATCCGAACCGCGTGAAAGACAAGCGTCCGACTGCAGCGAGCCGCCCCGCGAGGGGAACGCCGGAGGGGTGGGAGTGACCGCCCACGACGACGACGCCCTCGACTTCGACTTCGTCGACGACGAGACGCGAGAGACGGCGCCGTCGCGCCGCCGCGGCTCCGGCGACGGCGGTGGGCGCGGGCCCTCCCGCCTCGGCCCGCAACAGCCTGTGACGCCGCTGTTGCGACTGGTCGCCCTGATCGCCTTCTCGATCCTCGTCGTCGTGCTGCTCGTGGTCTGGGCCGACGGCTGCCAGAGCACGAAGCAACGCGACGCGTACAACGCCTACTACGAGAAGGTGGCGGTCGTCGGCTCCGGCTCCGTGAAGATCGGCAAGGACCTCGCGACGCTCCTGACCACGCCCGGTCTCAAGCAGGCCGAGCTCGAGCAGAAGCTCGGCGGCCTGGTGCAGCAACAGCAGCTCGGCGCCAAGCAGTCACAGGAGATCGACCCGCCGGGCCCCCTCACCCCCTCGCACGAGCATGCGATCGAAGCGCTCGAGCTCAGGGTCAGCGGGATGCAGGGACTGCTCGACACGTTCAAGGCGACGGCGTCGTCGAGCGACTCCGCCACCGCCGGTCAGGAGCTCGCCGCGCGCGCCCAGCGGCTGGAGGCCAGCGACGTCGTCTGGGCCGACCTCTTCCAGGCCCAGGCCGACCTCACGGCCGCCGCGGAGGGGGCCGACGGCGCCGCGGCCGCCCCCGCGTCGGTCTTCATCACGAACGTCGACCTGTACACCGCGCGGTCGATGACGGCGATCTGGCAGCGCGTCCACGGTGCCTCGACGGGCGGCACGCCCACGGGCCTGCACGGGTCGAGCCTCGCCGGCACGACGGTCACGCCCTCGGGGCAGCAGCTCTCGCCCTCCACCGAGACGACGATCCAGGTCTCGACGGAGCTCGGCTTCGAGGTCGCGGTCACGAACTCGGGCGAGAACCAGGAGGTGCAGGTGGAGGTGACCCTGACGATCCCCAAGCAGCCCGCGCCGATCGTCAAGAAGGCCACGATCGACCTGATCGACCCGGGCGAGACGAAAACGGTCGTCTTCAAGGACTTCCCCGAGGTGCCGTTCGGCGAGAAGACCACCGTGCAGGTCAGCGTGAAGCCCGTCCCGGGCGAGTCGAACACCTCGAACAACTCCGCCGAGTACCCGGTCATCTTCTCGCTGGGGTAGCGCGCGATGGACGCCGCCCTCGTCGTGGCGATCTGCGCGGCAGCACTGGCCGCCGTCGCCGTCGCCGTCTCCGCCCTGCTCGTGCGCCGCGTGCGTGCGCTCGGCCGCGCGCAGCACGCGATCCTCGGCGGGTCGGCGGCGGACGTCGTCGACTTCGCGGTCTCGCTGCAGGGGCGGATCGACGACGTGTATCGGGCCGTGGACGAGATCGCGTCGGGGCTGACCCGCGTCGATCGCCGCGTGGACGGGGCGATCACCAACACCTCGGTCGTTCGCTACGACGCCTACGAGGACACCGGCGGGCAGCAGTCGGCGTCCTTCGCCTTCCTCGACACGCACCGCACCGGCACGGTGATCACGGCCATCCAGGGGCGCGACTACGCGCGCATCTACGTGAAGGAGCTCGATCGCGGGAAGGCGTCGGTGGCGCTCTCCCCCGAGGAGCTGGAAGCCGTGCAGCGCGCCATGGCGCGCTGAGGCGCCTACCGCTGGTCGCACGCGTGCAGTGGGGTGCACGCGCGCTGGTACGCTGCCCGCGCGTGGCGGAGGTCCTCGTACTGAACGCGAGTTACGAGCCGCTGAACACCTGCACGGTGCGGCGGGCGCACGTGCTCGTCGACAAGCGCAAGGCGGAGATCGTCGAGCACGACGCCGAGCCGCTCCGCTCGGCGACCGCGGCCTTCCTGCGGCCGCTCGTGATCCGACTCCTCCAGTACGTCCGCGTGCCCCGCACGGTCAAGCGGCGGATCTCGCGGCGCGTTCTCTTCGCCCGCGACGGCTGGCGGTGCGTCTACTGCGGCACGGCCGGGGGGCGGCTCACGCTCGACCACGTCGTGCCACGCTCGCGGGGCGGCGACTCGACGTGGGAGAACGTGGTCACCGCATGCGCCCCCTGCAACCTGCGCAAGGGCAACCGCACTCCCGAGGAGGCGAGCCTGCGCCTGGCGCACGTGCCGCGCGCCCCCGCGCCCGTGCTCTTCATCCGGCTCGCCCTGCACCGGGTGCCCGAGATCTGGGCGCCCTACCTGCCCGGGCACGACACGCTCGACGTCGCCGCCGAGGCAGCCTGAGCGCTCAGGCGGCCACCGTCGTCGCGCCTTCGTCCTCGAGGTCGGCGCGGTAGGAGCCGAAGACGCGGAGGTATGCGGTCTGCTCCCGCATGTCGCGGAGCGCGTCGCGCACCTGCTCGTCGAGCGGATGGCCTCCGAGGACGGCGTCGAAGCGGTAGCGCCAGGGAGTGCGCGGGATCGGGCGGGAGACGAGCTGCACCATGTCGATGCCACGCCGGGCGAGCGGCTCGATCGCGCGGTGCAACGCCGCGGGCCGGTGGTCGGTGACGAAGGAGAAGGCGGTGCGCCATGCCCCGTGCCGCCGGTCGAGCCGCGTGTACGGCGCGAGCGCGGCGAAGCGCGTGAACGCCTCCGGGTGGTCGCCCACGTCCTCGGCGAGCACGACCAGGCGATGCATGCGCGCCGCCCTCGCGCTCGCGATCGCGACCACCGCCGGGTCGCCGAGCTCCGCGACGGCGGCGGCCGCGTCGCCCGTCGTGGCAGACGAGATCGCCGTCGCCCACGGCAGCGACGCGAGCAGGCTGCGGCACTGGTCGAGCGCCACGGGGTGGGAGTGGATCTCCCGCACCTGCTCGAGCGGGATCTCCCGCGTTCCGACGAGGCAGTGGTTGATGGCGAGGATCGCCTCCGCGACGATCGACAGCGGCGAGTCGAAGAGCAGGTCGTGCGTCTCGTTCACCGGGCCGGCGAGCGAGCTCTCGATGGGGAGCACGCCGTACGTGCAGCGCCCCTCCGCGACGGCTGCGACGACCTCGCTGAAGGAGGCCGCGGCCACGAGGCGTGCTGCCGGGAACAGCCGATCGCACGCGGCCGCGCTGTGGGCGCCTTCCCGGCCCGGGTACGCGACGGTCAGCTCGTTGGAGGTCATGCGGGTCGCCTTTCGTGATGGACGGTGCCGCCGCGGTGGTCAGCTAGCCGGCGCAGGGCGGGAAGGAGGCGCCGACTAGCCCGTAAAGGCGAAGCCGGTGAACGCGGGGCCGTGGAGGGTGAGGGGCTGCGCGTCCGGCACGATCGCTACAGGGTAGGGGTCGCGTCGAGCGCGCGCAACACCGCGTCGCCGGCGTCTCGCGTCGAGGCCGTGCCGCCCAGATCCCGGGTCGGGGCCTCGCGCAGGGCCCGGTCGATGGCGCGCTCGAGCGCGTCCGCGTCGGCTCCTCGGCCGAGGCCGTGGCGCAGCAGCAGCGCGGTCGAGCGCAGCATCGCAGCCGGGTTGGCGACTCCGCGGCCGGCGATCTGCGGAGCGGAGCCGTGCACCGGCTCGAACAGGCCGGGCCCGTCGTCGCCGAGGCTCGCGGACGCCGCCAGGCCGAGGCCGCCGGTGACCGCGGCGGCGACGTCGGAGAGGATGTCGCCGAAGGTGTTCTCGGTGAGCACCACGTCGATCGTCTGCGGCGCGTCCACGATCGTCATCGCGAAGGAGTCGACGAGCGCGTGGTCGAGCGGCACGTCGGGGTACTCGGCCGCGCCGAGCTCGGTGACGACGTCGCGCCACAGCCGTGACGTGTGGAGGACGTTCACCTTGTCCACGGAGGTGACGCGGCCGCCACGCTCGCGTGCGATCGCGAACGCGCGGTGCGCGATCCGCTCCACCTCCGGTCGCGTGTACTCGCACGTGTCGAACCACGTCCCGTCGTCGCGCGTCCCGCGCGCGCCGAAGTACAGGCCCCCGGTCAGCTCGCGGACGACGATCAGGTCGATGCCCTCCGCCCGTGCCGGGCGCAGGTTCGCGTAGACGCCGAGCTCGCGGCGTAGTGCGAGCAGCCCCTGCTCGGGGCGCACCGCCGCGCCCTCGAGCTCGGGCAGGCCCACCGCGCCGAGCAGCACGGCGTCCGACGCGCTGCATGCGGCCAGCGTCTCGGCGGGCAGCGCATCCCCACCGGCCAGGATCGCGCCGCCGCCGAAGGAGTGCTCGTCGTGCGCGATGTCGAGCGCGTCGAGCACCCGCACGGCTTCCGCCGCGACCTCGGGCCCGATCCCGTCGCCGGGGAGGACGGCGACGACGGTCACGCGATGCCGTGAACGTGCTCGTACGCGGCGATCTC